>JBIOHE010000104.1:0-12857 GCA_044448725.1 Sphingobacteriales bacterium
ATTTAAATTGATTTACAACTTGTTGAAGGCTACCCTCAGATGTGCCGCCGGATGCATTCCGGTGGCCCCCCCCGTTAAAGTACTTTTTACAAATATCATTAACAGGTATGTCGCCCTTTGATCTTAACGAAAGCTTTACCTTATCACTGCGTTCGATAATGAAAGCGGCCAACTTTATCCCGGCTATTGATAAAGCATAATTTACAATGCCTTCTGTTTCCCCTGTTTGGATCCCGTATTTTTCCAGGTCCTGTTTTGTAACTGCAAAAATGGCGGTATTATATTCGTACAAAACCTCAAGCCGCTCTGACAAACACAAGCCTAAAAACCGTAACCTGTTTTCGGGCGAGTTATTGTAAACATGGTCATATATCTGCCAGTTTACAGCCCCTGCGTCAATCAGGTCAGCCGTGATCCGGTGTACCTCCGCAGTTGTGTTTGGCAGGCAAAATGAAGCCGAATCGGTCATTATGCCAACATATAAACACGTTGCCACATCTTTATTGACCAATTCTTTATGGTTAAGTTCGTTAACGATAAACTTATATACCAACTGCGCTGTGGCACATGCCTTTGTATCCCAGCAACTATAGTCGGCAAAATCTTCCGGCTCCAGGTGGTGGTCTATCAAAACTTTAACCGCATTGCTTTTTCCAACCAGGTCCCCCATTTCATTGATGCGGCTGAGGGCGTTAAAATCGAGACAAAAAATGATTTTCGCCTCATCAATTAAGGTTGCCGCCTCTGCTAAATGGTCCGTGTAAACAATAACTTTATCATTGCCCGGCATCCAGCTTAAATAGCCCGGATAGTCAGTAGGTGCAATAACTTTTACAGAATGGCCCTGCTGTATCAAATAATTATATAAACCTAATGACGAACCCATAGCATCACCATCGGGTTTATGGTGGGTAGTGATCACTATTTTTTGAGGCTGCGCTAAAAGTTCAGTAAGCCGGTTTATATCTAACATCAATTTTAAAAAACAGCTGCAAAGCTAAATAAATAATTCAAATACAACCATGTTATTTATGCGAATCAAGAGTCAAGAACCAAGAGCCAAGAATCAAGAAAAAAAAAGCAGGAAGCTGTTCATTTACTGTAATATGCTGAAATATTCTCCGGGCTGTGAATTTATACATATACCAGGCTATTTTCCTGACTCTTGGTTCTTGACTCTTGGTTCGCATTATTTAAGTTACCGGGCTAACAGTTATGGCAAAATCCTAATTAAATATTACATTAGCTTTTTAATTAGGATTTAACTGACCTGTTTATTATGAAAAAACTCTTAACCTTATTAGGGATTGGGGTGTGGTGTACCTGCGCCTTTGCACAATCATCCCAGGATTCGGCCTACGTCAGGCAAAACTACACTAAAATGGAAAAATACATTGCCATGCGCGATGGTAAACGCCTTTTTACTTCCATTTACCTGCCGAAGGACCAATCAAAAAAATATCCCATTTTGATGACCCGTACGCCCTACAGTGTTGGCCCTTATGGTGAAAACGAGTATAAACGCACACTGGGGCAAAATATGCTGCTTGCCAGGGACGGTTTTATTTTTGTTTATCAGGATGTTCGCGGCCGCTGGATGAGTGAAGGTGATTTTGTGGATGTGCGCCCTGATATTGATAACAAGAAAGGCAGCAATGACGTTGATGAGAGTTCGGATACTTATGATACGATAGACTGGCTGATAAAAAACCTGCCCGGCAACAATGGCAAAGTGGGTATCGAAGGTATTTCGTACCCTGGTTTTTACTCAACAGCATCATTGCCAAATGCTCACCCGGCGCTGAAAGCGGTTTCGCCGCAGGCCCCGGTTACCGATTGGTTTATCGGCGATGATTTTCATCACAACGGCGCATTGTTCCTGATGGATGCTTTCGCCTTTATGACCGGGTTTGGCGTACCCCGTCCAATACCGATCACTCCTGCCCAATTTAAAAACGGCATCAAATATAAAGAGAGCGATAACTATAAATTTTACCTTGATTTAGGCGCATTACCCAATTATAAAAAGCACTATTTCGGCGATTCGGTAAAATTTTGGGATAATATGATGGCGCATCCCAATTACGATTCGTTTTGGCAGGGGATGAATATCCGCCCGCATTTAAAAAATATTACCCCGGCAACCATGGTTGTCGGTGGTTTTTTTGATGCCGAGGATGCTTTTGGTGCACAACAGGTTTTTAAAGCGTTGGAAAAACAAAACCCGGCAACCCACCCCAATATGCTGGTGCTGGGCCCCTGGTTCCACGGCGGATGGGAACGGGGCGACGGCCAATTTTTTGGCGACCAGGACTTCGGATCAAAAACCAGCGCATGGTTCCGTGAAAATATCGAACTGCCTTTCTTTAAATATTACCTTAAAGATGAAGGTGATATGACCCTGCCGAAAGCCGCTATTTTTGTTTCGGGCAGCAACGAATGGCATAAATTTAATGAATGGCCGCCAAAGAATACAGTTCAAAAAACGCTGTATTTCCATTCAAACGGCAAGCTATCATTTGAGGCCCCGAAAACGGCAGGAAGTTTTGATGAATATGTAAGCGATCCCAACTCCCCGGTGCCTTATCAGGACGGCATACAGGCTCAGCGCACCAGGGAATATATGCTGGATGACCAGCGTTTTGCAGGCCGCAGGCCCGATGTTAAAGTTTACCAGACTGACACGCTGAAAGAAGACATAACTTTAACCGGCCCGGTTTTAGCCGACCTGTTTTCGTCAACAACGGGCACAGATGCCGATTATGTGGTAAAACTGATCGATGTGTTCCCTGATAATTACCCTGAACCAAAACCAAATCCTAAAAATGTAACCATGGCCGGCTATGAAATGCTGGTACGGGGCGAGATTTTCAGGGGCAAATACCGTAATTCGTTTGAAAAACCTGAACCTTTTGTTCCGGGCAAAGTAACCGAGGTGAAATATCACCTGCCGGATGTGGCCCATACATTTAAAAAAGGCCACCGGATAATGATACAGGTACAAAACTCATGGTTCCCGCTGGCCGATCGAAACCCGCAGAAATTTGAGGATATTAACCATGCAAAAGATTCGGATTTTCAGAAAGCTACCATAAGGATCTTCCATAATACGCAATATAAATCGGGCGTAAAGGTTACTGTATTACAATGACGATTTCAGCGATTATTGAATGATTTCGCCGATTATAAATTGACTGCACTGATTAAAAAAATAGTTTAAACTGATTAAATGAAATTACACAGATTATTGATAGGCGCATTGGCGCTTCTTACCCTAAGTGCAAAAGCGCAATTAGGTAAACCAAAAGAAACTTTTACAAGGGCCGACTCTTTGCGGGGAAATTTAACGCCTTTGCGAACTTGTTACGATATTGATTACTATCACCTGGATGTTAAGTTTGATATTGCCAACCGGTATATCAGCGGCAGCACCCTTTTTAAATTTACAACCGTACAGGATTTTACAAAACTACAGTTCGACCTGTTTGCGAATTTAAAGGTTGAAAAAGTGGTTTATAAAGGACAGGAATTGCCCTACACCCGTGAGTACAACGCAGTATTTGTTACTTTCCCCGAAACTATAAAAAAGGGCAGCAAAGATGAGTTTACCGTTTATTATTCGGGCAACCCGACTGTTGCAAAAAATGCGCCCTGGGACGGTGGTATAGCTTATAAACGCGATTCATTGGGTAACCCCTGGGTAGCAACCGCCTGCCAGGGTATGGGCGCCAGTGTTTGGTGGCCCAACAAGGATCACCAATATGACGAAGTTGACAGCGCACTGATCAGTATCAGCGTACCCGACAGCTTACAGGATGTTTCAAATGGTCGCCTTCGTAAAGTTACGCCGCTCGGGAACGGTTATACAAGGTACGATTGGTTTGTAGCCAATCCTATCAATAATTACGACATCGAGGCCAATATCGGCAAATACACCCATTTCAGCGACAGTTATGATGGCGAAAAAGGAAAATTGTCGTTGGATTACTGGGTATTAGGCTATAACCTTCAAAAAGCCAAAAAACAATTCGGTGAAAATGTGAAAGACATGATTAAAGCCTTTGAACACTGGTTTGGCCCTTACCCATTTTACGAAGATGGCTATAAACTGATTGAAGCGCCGCATTTGGGAATGGAGCACCAAAGCGGAACGGCTTATGGCAACCATTTTATAAACGGGTATTCGGGTATCGACCTTTCGGGTACAGGCTGGGGGTTAAAATGGGATTTTATTATCGTGCATGAAAGCGGGCATGAGTGGTTTGGCAATAACATCACCTCCAAAGACCTTGCCGACATGTGGATACATGAAAGTTTTACCAATTATTCCGAATCGCTGTTTGTTGAACAAAGGTACGGCAAACAGGCCGGGCAGGAATATGTGCATGGCACACGCATGAGGATATTAAATGACTCCCCGATTGTTGGCGCCTACAATGTGAACAAAGAAGGCTCAGGCGATATGTATTACAAAGGGGGCAACCTGCTCAATATGGTCCGCACCATAATTAATGATGATGACAAATGGCGCAGCATATTACGCGGACTTAACAAAACTTTTTATCACCAAACGGTAACCTATAATGATATTGTTGATTATATCAGCAATAGATCGGGCAGGGACCTGAAGCCGGTATTTGATCAGTACCTGAAGTATAGAAATATCCCCGTTCTAAATTTTATGTTTAACAACGGTAAATTATATTGCCGCTGGATAGCCGGTGTAAAAGATTTTAATATGCCGGTTAAAGTTAGGATAAAAGGCGGTGAATACCAGTTTATCACACCTTCAACCCGCTTTGCACCTGTCGAATTAAGTGGCGCCGCAAAAGACAATATTGAAGTGGATACCTTTAATTATTATATAGGGGTGCTGGTGGATTAAGGCAGGTTCAGAAAGCGAAAAGCAGAAAGCAGAAAGCCCAAAGCCTTCTGCTTTTCGCTTTCTGCTTTCTGCTTTCTGCTTTCTGCTTTCTGCTTTTCGCTTTTATTAAGGGGATTATTTTCAATTTTAGTGCAACCTAATTGGTTTATCCTACGTCTTATTTGTAAAACAAATAAACCATGAGATCATTCATAAAAGTATTACTGTTTGCTGTGCTTGTAGCAGGTACAGGTTATGGCATGGCCAATCCCCGTACCGCAGCAAGAACAAAAGCGGCAGAAGTTGTTGACCGCCATCTTTCGGGCTTTAATGCTGTAAATGTGGCCGGCCCGTTTGATGTGGATATTGTTCAGGGTGCAACAGAATCTGTTAAAGTGGAAGCCCCGGCTGATGTGATAGACCGTATTATAACTGAAGTAAACGGCGGGGTGTTAAAAATATATAACCGGCACGATAGCTGGAACTGGGGCGAGTGGTGGGGGCATCACAAAAAGATACTTGTACATGTTACCGCGAAAGACCTGAACAGCATTAATATTACAGGGTCGGGCGATGTGTCTTTCAGGGAAGGGATTACGACAAACAGCCTCAAATTAAGGATCAGCGGCTCCGGCGATATGACAGGTAAGCTGGCTGTTAAAACACTCGAAAGCAGCATCACAGGCTCGGGCGACATGAAACTATCCGGACGCGCCGAAAGTTCAACTGTCAGCCTTGTTGGGTCCGGCGACTTTACCGCACGTAATTTGATCACCGTTAGTTCAGCCGTGCGGGTATCCGGCTCGGGCGATGCCGAAATAAATGCCAGCGAAAAGGTTGACGCCGCTGTAAACGGCTCAGGCGATATCCGCTATACAGGCGCAGCTAAAAATATCAACAGCCGAAAAAGCGGGAGCGGCGATATTTCGAGGAACTGAGATTAGAGTTTGGCAATGAAGGCGTTTTTTATCTAAAATCGATTTCCCTGGCCGGCCAGGGCCTGTTCTAAATCTTTTATCAAATAATCTGCATCCTCTAAACCAACACACATGCGGATGAGCTGATGACGCGGGTTGTTTTTATCATAATCGCTTAAAGCTATTCCGGCAATTGAGGGGATGATCAAACTTTCGTGCCCGCCCCATGATACCGCCATCAGGATGTGCTGCAGCTTATCGCAAAATGCTTCAATTTTTTGCACCGACGGATCTTTCAGCGTAAAGCTGAACATACCGCCGCAGCCCTGCATTTGCCGGTGTGCCAGTTCGGTTTGTTTAAAAGCCGGGCTGAACGGCCATAACACTTTATCCACCGCCGGGTGGTTGGACAACCATTCTGTAATGGCTCGTGCGGTTTCAAAACTGCGCTGCATCCTTAATGGCAATGTACGAAGTCCCCTGATGAGCAGCCAGGCCGAATGAGGCGACAAGGTTGGCCCGATGTTCATGAACTCATGATCGAAGATCCGCTTAATCAGTTCTTTGCTGCCGGTTAAAACGCCTGCTACCACATCCGAATGCCCGCCGATATATTTGGTGGCCGACTGTGCCACCAAATCGATGCCTGACTTAATGGGCTGCTGGTAAAGCGGCCCGCAATAGCTGTTATCAATCATGGTGAGGATGCCGTTTGCTCTCGCTATTTCAGCAATAGCCTGCAGGTCCTGCAATTCGTAACTGAAGGTGTTTGGACTTTCCAGATAGATCAGTTTAGTTTCGGGGGTGATGGCATTTTTAATATTTTCAACTTCCGTGCCATCAACAAAGGTAGTATAGATGCCAAACTTCGGCAAAAGATTATTGAACAGCTTGATGGTCCAGCTATAAGGGTTCTCAACAGAAACCACATGGTCGCCCTGTTTAAGCAAGGCCAGGATAGGCACACTTACCGCAGCTATCCCGCTGCTGAATACCAGGGCGTCTCCGGCGCCGTCCAAAGCGGCCAGTTTTTGCCTTAAAATTGTTAACGTAGGGTTTTGTCCGCGTGAATAAAGCAATGCATCATATTCTTCGGCCAATGCCCCGCGAAAATCGCTTACTGTTTTAAAAGTAAAATTGCTGGTTTGAATAATCGGCGGCGAAACAGCGTTGAAATAATTTTCGCGTTCTTCGCCAAGTTCGTTCAGTATATATGACAACTCCATGTTATGTTGCAGGTGTTTGTTTCTTTTTGTTTATGTGTGCTGCATAGTAAATGATCAGTCCGAGCGCGTAAGCAGCCAGGCAAATGAGTGCAGCATAAGGATTTTCCTTAAAAGTGATAAAAATATTGATGGTTACAAACCAGTACGAAATGATGAATATTAAAGGTACCAGCGGAAACCATTTGATGATATAGATGCCTGTCCCGTCGAGTTCTTTGGTTTTCTTCCGCAGCAGGAAGATGGCTACTGCCGCCATGGATAACCCGATCGTATCAAAAAACATTACGTATTTTAGCATGTCGCTGAACTTCGCCACAAAAAATAAAACTAAAATAATAGCCGCTATAAAAAAGCTCATGCCAAACTCCTGTACCTGTGTTTTTGGGTTCACTTTCATAAATATGGGTGGTAAAATACCATCCTCGGCCATGGCGTAATATACACGGGGATTAGCCAGCACGTTAACATTAACATAAGCCAGCACCGATAAAAATATCATGATAGAGGTTATTTTATAACCTGTTTTGCCAAATATTACGCCAACCATTTTTGCAGCTAAAGCCGGGGTATGCTGCAGGCCGCCGATTCCCAGAATATGGAAATAAGCGTAGTTGATTGAAAAGTACAGGATGATTACCGTGATGATGCCAAAAGTAATTGCTTTTGGGATGTTTGTTTTGGCATTAATAATATCGCCGCCGAAGTTTATAGTTTGCTGGTACCCGCCATAAGTAAAAAACACTGCAACCAGGCTAAGGCCAAATGCGGTGACCATATTGCCTGTATAAGGCGCAGCGGCAAAATGTTCAGGCACGGGGTTGCTTTTAAATACTGTTGTGCAGATGAGGATGATCATGCTCATTTTAAATATGATGAGTACGCTTTGTGTACGCGCGCTCATTTTTATACCTAAAAAGTTGATCACATATAAAACCCCTACCGACGTTATGGTAATAATTTTTGTGCCCCAGTCGTTTTGCAAATTGGCAGGCAACAAAAAAGGCCTGATATAGTCAGACCCGATAAGCGCCACTGCTGCAACCGAAGCCGCGTTGCTGATCACCAGTACCCAATTAATCATGAAGGCGATGGCAGGGTGGTAGCAATAACTGAAAACTTTGTAAAAGCCACCGGTCACCGGGTACCTGGCGCCAATTTCGGCGAAAGTGAGGGCGCCGCATAAACTCACCAGTCCGCCAAATATCCAGGCGCCAAAAAAAATATAAACATTTCCGGCTTTAATGGCCACCTCACTCGGCGTTGCAAATATGCCCATCCCAATTATTAAACTAATGACGATCATCGTCAGGTCAAAGCGGTTGAGTTTCGGTTTTATGCTCATTAATTTATTTAATTATTTTTAATCTAAATATAAGTTTTAATTTTGTTAAGGTTAAACCTGGTTAATTTTTGATTAATGACTGTTGTTTGCGCAATATAATGGGAGTTTTTTTCAGGCAATTTAAACAAATATTTATAACAGCAATGTTTATGCTGTTTATTTGCCCCGTTATAGCGCAGATAAAGCAACCATCGGCCGTTCATAAAAAGCCCGCTGAGCTATTGAGTCAGATCCGGGAGTTTTATCATTTGATAGCGCAAGCCAATGTTTCCTTTACCTATCCCAAAGGTTTTGTAGAAATAATGGCGCCCAATGACGAAGACTTTACGTTTGATTATGCTTTGGAATTGCCGGGGAAAGATTTTGAAATCTGGTTTCAGGTTAAATCAGAAAAAGAAAACTGGATAAGCTATCAGCATGCTCAAACTGCCCCAAACTCCCAATTAGCCAATCCTGATTCTGCCTACAAGGATTTGGGTAAAGCCCATGCGCTCGCACTTACCGGCGACCAAAAGTATTTTGTGACAAGCATTCCACCCGATGTGCTGGCCCGGTACCATGCCGATGCCGGAAAATCGTACCTCTTAACCCTGCTGGACCTGCCCCAAACAAAACACTATAAATATGCCCTGCTGATTGCCCTTCAAAAATGCCATACCGGGACTATCCTGATGGTTTATTTTACAAACGAAAAGAACCCCGAGTTTTTTAAAAACATCAACAGGGCCGATAACTGCGTCAAATTTAAGCCCTGATTTCATAATGTTGATAAGTTAGAACTATGGAATGATGAATTCTGTGCCGAAATATTATTTTTGCCGGCAGGAACGTCATTGGTCATTGTGTCATTTGTCATTGGTATGGCTGCGAATTTGTTTGAACCTGACTACTCCGGTAGCTTCGGTTTTCAAAGCACTTGATAAAGGGAGCGAATGATTGAAACGTCATTAGCGTAACCCCAATGACTTAATGACCAAGCCCCTTCTAAATCTCCCCGGTAGAGGAGACTTGAAAAAATGACCAATGACCCAACGCCTCACCCAGCCCTCTCCAAAGGAGAGGGCTTTTAAAGTCCTTCTCCTTTGGAGAAGGATTTAGGATGAGGCAAAATGACCAGTGACTAATGACTAATGACCAAAAAACATGGCAGAACCTGTAGATTATAGCGATGATAGTATCCGTTCGCTGGATTGGAAAGAGCATATCCGTTTGCGGCCGGGGATGTATATTGGCAAACTGGGCGATGGCTCGGCTTATGACGATGGCGTATATGTTTTACTGAAAGAGATCATTGACAACTCCATTGACGAGTTTGTGATGGGCGCAGGTAAAACCATTGAAGTAACAATGAGCGACCATAAAGTGTCTGTGCGCGATTACGGACGGGGCATACCTTTGGGTAAGGTGATCGACTGTGTTTCGAAAATAAACACCGGCGGCAAGTACGACAGCAAGGCCTTTCAAAAGTCTGTAGGCTTGAATGGTGTCGGTACAAAAGCTGTTAATGCACTTTCAAACTCTTTCATCGTACAATCCTACCGCGACGGACGTACAAAACTGGCTGAATTTGAAAAGGGTGAATTAACAAGGGAAGATGCTGAAAAAGATACCACCCAGCGCAACGGTACAGCGATCAATTTTATCCCGGACGATACCATATTCAGGCATTACCGCTTTATCCCTGAATTTGTAGAAAGCATGATCTGGAACTACGTGTTCCTGAACTCGGGGCTAACCCTAAACTTTAACGGGCAGAAATATTTTTCGGAACGCGGGCTTTATGACCTGCTTACCCGTAATTCGGACGCTGAAAATATACGTTACCCTATTATTCATTTAAAAGGTGAGGATATAGAAGTTGCCATGACCCATGGTCAGCAATATGGCGAGGAATATTACTCCTTTGTGAATGGGCAGCACACCACGCAGGGCGGCACCCACCAGGCAGCCTTCCGGGAGGCGGTAGTGAAAACCATCCGCGAGTTTTATAAAAAGGAATTTGACGCTTCGGATATCCGGGCCTCTATTGTGGCGGCGATTGCTATTAAGGTACAAGAACCTGTGTTTGAGTCGCAGACAAAAACAAAACTGGGTTCGCAAAACATTGGGCCCGAAGGGCCGTCGGTACGGGCATTTATCAATGATTTTTTAAAGAAGGAACTGGATAATTACCTTCATAAAAACCCGGCTGCAGCCGATGCCTTGTTAAAGCGTATTATGCAATCCGAAAGGGAACGTAAAGATATTGCAGGCATAAAAAAACTGGCCAATGAGCGCGCCAAAAAAGCATCATTGCATAACCGCAAGCTGCGCGACTGTAAGGTGCATTTTGATGAAACGCATGAACGTCACCTGGATACTACCCTGTTTATTACCGAAGGGGATTCGGCCAGCGGGTCTATCACTAAATCGCGCGATGTGATGACACAGGCTGTTTTCAGTTTGAAGGGCAAGCCCCTTAACTGCTTCGGACTAACCAAAAAAGTGGTTTACGAAAACGAAGAATTTAATCTGCTGCAGCATGCTTTGAATATTGAGGATGGCCTGGACGATCTGCGCTATAATAACATTGTAATAGCTACTGATGCCGATGTGGACGGGATGCACATCCGCCTTTTGCTGATGACTTTCTTCCTGCAATTTTTCCCCGATCTGGTAAAGGCAGGCCATGTTTTTATTTTGCAAACGCCATTGTTCAGGGTGCGTAATAAAAAGGAAACCATTTACTGCTATAGTGACGAAGAACGGCGAAATGCCATTGCTAAATTAGGCGCCAAACCAGAGATCACCCGATTTAAAGGTTTGGGTGAAATATCTCCGGATGAATTTGGTTTGTTTATCGGCAAAGACATCCGCCTTGACCCGGTTATTTTAAAAGATGCCAACATCAAAGCCCTGCTCGAATATTTTATGGGTAAAAACACCCCTGCCCGTCAAATGCATATCGTTAATAACCTGAGGGTGGAAAAGGATGATGAAAGCATAAACCCGCTGGTAGCCGAGGAAGTGGATAGTGTGATTTTGCCGGTAGCGGTGTGATATACCTCTTTGTCATTGCGAACGAGGAACGAGTGAAGCAATCGCGAACTTTTCAAGCGGTTGTGCATGGCGGAAATGCATTGTCCGCGATTGCCGCGCTGCGCTCGCAATGACAAAGGGGGCATTTTTATTTAGTATCGTATTCTACATTTCCCTTAGCAAGGTTATGGGTTGCACAAAGCACTTGCAGGTTTTCTAAAACAGTTTCCCCGCCTTTTGACCACGCTAATATATGGTCAAAGTGTATGTTTTCGCCGGTAACTGTAATTCCACAAAGTCGGCATTTATTTCCGTCCCTCATTAACACCTGAACTTTTAATCTTTCACTGGGAGCTCTTTTGGTTTTATGTTTGAAAATGATTTCATTTTCCCCAATTATATCAGGGGTGTTTTCTTCAATTTTTTCTGTTTCTTGATTTTGATCGTTATCTGAATTAATGAATTCAACAAAAGCTTCAAGGGCTTTTCGCCAAGTTCCAAAACGTTTATCATAAGGTCCGGTTGAATATTTTGAAAGCGGTTTTTTTATTTCATCATATTTTGGTTGTCTTCCAAGACTTATCCATACTTCTTCAATATTTTCGTACAATTCTTTATCTGAAATATTTTGCTGTACTGTAATTTCTAATCCAGCTTTCTGCAAGGCATTGTTCCAGTTTTTAAATCGTTTTTGTACTGTCCTGGATGAATACTTTCCGGGTTCATCATATTCTCTCTGCGTCAGATTGTTTTTACCAAGTTTATCAGCAACTCTTTTCAAGTCGTCTAATAGTTCCTTGTCGGGGGTATTGCGATGATAATCGTTTAACTTAAATTCCATGACATCAAATTTGGGGGAGCTTTTTGAAAATTGACAAATCTATAAAACTTATAAATCATTGATTTTACCAATACTCAATGCTTATCCCATCAATTTCGTTGAAATGCTTATCTCTTGTTATTAATGGCAATTCATGCTGTTTGGCGGTGGCAGCTATCCAAATGTCATTTTCCGGAATTGGTTTGCCTTTGTTAAGCAATCCGGTTTTGATTAATGCATAATTATTTGCAGTTTCACTATCAGCAATAAGAACATCACATTTGCTTAAAAAATTGTTTACCTGCTTTATATGCTTTTTAGGATTCGAAGACCGATAAGCGCCAAGATATAGTTCTCCCAAAACAGCAAAAGGGATATTTACCGATTTTTGGGTTTCAATGGATGCTGTAACAGCAAGGTTTCCTTTGAATAGCTCAATGACAATATTGGTGTCTAACAGTATGCTATTTCCAGTCATCGGGATAGATTGTTTCACATGATTCCGCTATGATCCTTTCCATTTCTTCAGCCTCATCTTTCGACCAAATACCTGAAAATTCCCTAAAACCAGCGCCTTTTTTTATATTTTCATCCTTTTTATATTTTTTTACAAAATCCGCCAAAGCAGATAAAGCGGCATCGCTGTTTATTTTGAGCACTTCTTCTATAA
>JBIOHE010000105.1:0-12616 GCA_044448725.1 Sphingobacteriales bacterium
TTTAAAAGCATTTTTATTAGCAAATAACTCTGTGTAGACTGAACAGGAGGGGTAGCCAGTTCGTCAATAAGCACGCCCATTAATTTGTTTTTTTTCGCCTCATACTGTTTAACCATAAAATCAGAGGTATCCAGCTGGCGATGAAGCGAAATCAACCCATCAAGTTTCTTGATATCTTCAATCAAGTCCATAAGTTTATATATTTCAACCTTTTTCATCTATTCAAATTTACATATTTATTTCTAAAAATCCTTTTTGAAGTTTATTCCCAATTCGATTCCTTCTCGTCTTGCTAAAACGGTCCATCCAATATGCCCAATCTGATAGGTATAGTCGATGAAATTTATGCCCTTCCGGATAGAATCTGACAATATAGGCGTCAATTCCAAAAATATTTTGTGAAGCCGGATACTTGAAATCTGTTAAATGCTCATCTAAAGCATCGATAATTGAAAAATCAATAAATGTTACCAGATCAATATCGCGAGGTTCAGTTTTTTTGGTAACAAAAGATCCGTCAATCCATTGCGTAAACCAAGCATCATTACATAGTGCCTTCAGCGAGGTTGAATATGAAATATACTTGCTAAATAATTCGTGTCGTTTAGCAGATTGAATACCTGTAACAAATACCTTTTCTAATTCTACGATGTTGGATTGAATATTTTGATCGGGCACCAATAATCCATTGGAATTAAAATTTAGCATGGCAAAACCGGAATTTTGTTAGAAATGATGAAAGTTCAAATATCTGATTTTTAAAGTATTGTTTTGCTAATTGTCTGAACCCTGATTCACTTGATTTTGAGATTACCCGATTAAACCATCCCGATCATGGTCATGCTGAAATCATGTGGACGGCGAAGCCCACACCCATCAGTTTTCCAACAAAAGTGATTAAATAAAATGCTATCAAAAGATTATTGCAGTTTATCTGTCGGATTACCGCATTACTTTCCTCCTTCGCAGCCAAAGCATAAAGCCGCTTATGGCAAGGAACGCAGGCGTTAACCCGACTATAACATACAGTATCCTTGAAAATTGCCCTAAAAAAGTTCCGGCATGAAAGCTGTAGGCTATGTAATTGAATTTATCCCACAGGTTTTTCTTTTTTAGTTCTTCGTTCGCATTTACCTTACTCACTAAAGCTCCGGTATTTACATCAAAGTTTACCGAGCTTGCGCTTAGCGGGACGACAGATGGGGTTCCCGGAATATAGCCCATTGCGCTTGCATATCCCAGATTAACACCGTTAATGACAGTTTTACCAAAAGGGATAAAAAAATAATGAAACTCAAAGCCGGGATAAATTTTTTGCACATCAGCCATCATCTTATCAATGCTGGCATATTCTTCAGTGTTTGGCGTTATGGGAACAGGCTTTTTATAATTGTTTTTATCCAAAGAGCCCCAGGTCATTTGCAAACCGCTGTAAAAAATAAGGATATTCAATATAAGCGACCACACCCCAATATACCTGTGCAGACCGGACGTGCCGGTCCGCCAGTTTTTCCATTTTATGGGCGCCCTGAATATCATCGCCCTGAAAAAATATTTACGGTATATAATAATGCCGGTTATAATATTGATGAATAGCAGTATCCCCGCAATAGTAACAATCAATACTCCAACCTCGCCGTAATTCAGGCTCCAGTGAAGGTTGCCCGACCAAAAAAGAAATGAACTGTTAATATCGCTGTATGCTCCTTCACGCAATATCTTCCCGGTATAAGGGTCAATATCCGTATTAAAGGTATCATCCCATTTGCTCATGGGTTTGCTGCCATCTTCCACGTAAATTTTAAAGCTGATGCAATCGGTTTTCTCTTTTGGAAAACGGATGATATTGGCGCCCATCGCTTTTGGGTACTTTGCCCTTACAATTTTGTATAATGAGTCAACAGGCAGGCGGTGTTCGGCGGGTTTTACTGTTAAAATATCTTTGTTTACCCATTTGTCAAGTTCCATGGTGTAAACAAGCAGCGAACCTGTTATGCCAAGTATCAACAGCCATACGCCATTAAACAGGCCCAGCCAGCTATGTACCTTAAATATTTTTTGATTTACAGTGCTCATATAAATGTTTTAAAAGCCGGAAAGCTGAAGAGCTTTCCGGCAGCATAAATTATTTAATAGAATAGGTAACGCTTAATCTCCAGTTAACCGGCGTACCAACCTGTACCATCAGGTCTGATGCATACCAGCCCGGTTGATAGTTTGTATTTAACAGGTTGAAGCCGTTTAAAGCAATATTGAGTTTCTTGTAGGTGTAATTTACCGCTGCATCTAAAAGCAAATATTCGGGCATTAAAAAATGGGGAGCAGATAAGGTTGATCCGATACGGTCGCTCACATATTTTCCGCCGGCCGAAAAACTCAGCCCTTTAAATACTGAAGCATCCGGCAATGCATATTTCACCCATAAATTGGCAATGCTGTGCGGGGCATTGTCATAGCGGTCACCTTTTTTTCCAAGCGGGCTGTTTGCGGCAAATACAATGTTATTATAAGCATAGCTGCCTGTAATACTGAATTGCGCGAAGTTCCCCATCAGCGTCAACTCAGCGCCCTGACTGGTTAAACCCGGTAAAGCAATTTGTTTTTGGCCTGTGGGGTCAGCAGGGTCTGGCGCCAAAATATTCCTCCAGTCAATGCTGTATAAAGCAACCGTTGACATCAGTTTACCGCCAAAGAACTGTGCTTTATCCCCAATTTCAAATTGTTTTCCTGTTTGCGGTGGGAACGGCCCTCCGCTTGCGCGATAGTTACTGTATTGAGGATTATATGATTCACTAAAGCTGCCATAAACGGCATGGCTTTTGGTGAAGCTATATACCAAACCTGCTCTCGGGATAAAAACATGCGCCTTTGAAGTATCGTTTGATTGCGTGTAGTTATCAGCCCCGTTTGGCCTTGAGATATACAGGAAATTTTCATAACGCCCGGCCAGAAGCACTTTAATTTTACTGCCTATACTTACCAGGTCCTGTATATAAGCGCCAAACTGATTGGTCTGGTCTTTTTGGTCCTCAATAAATGTTCCGGCAGCCGCAGGGGAATAATTGCTGAAAGCATCCTTACTGTAATTGGGGTTGTTCCAGCTGATCGTATTAGCTGCGCCGTCAACATATTTATTATAGCTATCCCCGTTAACCTGATAATCTATCCCTGTAACAATTGTTTGCTTAAATTTTTCGTTGCCAAACGTTTCGGTTGTAAACAAGCTGTTGATAATATTATACGGCTTGTCAACCCAGGTATCATAACGCCTTTGCATCGAGTCGGGGTAAGCGGTAAAATAATTGGCGCCATAATAATTTCCGTAATGTTCGGCTGTATTCAAAACCGAACTGGTTGCCCTTGAAACATAGGTGAGTTTAAAATTACCGGAGAACTGGTGTTTAAAAGTAAGGGTTAAACTATTATTGTTGATGTGCCCGTAATCATCAGGGCTGTTAAAAATGAATGTTTTGTTAACGCCTTTCCAGTTATAGGTACTGTCTTTATTAATCAGCATGGAGCCACCCCTGTCGTAAGTAAACCTGGTATTATTATCAGCATTTACAAAATCCAAGGCCAGACTGGTTTTGTCGTTAAAATTATAACTAAGCGAAGGGGCAATTACAATGTTTTGGGTAAATTGATAGGGCCGGTAACTGTTGGCATAGTTATACCCGATATTCAGCCTGTAAAGAAACTTTTTGTTTTTGCTTAACGGGCCTGTAAGGTCTGTAGAAACATCAATAAGCCCCCAGGAGCCTGTGGTAATATTAAAGGTGTAAGCTTCTTTATCCAGCGGTCTTTTGGTCACCATATTAATAACCCCGCCCGGTGTGCCAACGCTGTAGAGCGCAGCTGCCGGACCCGAAATGTTTTCAACCCGGTCGATATTGTACAGCGGCATCATCTGGCTAAACTGGTACTGATTACCCAAAATACCATCGAAGGTTATGAAGTTATTGCTTATTGAACTTTCAATTGATGAAAAGCCGCGTTGGGTATAAGACGAATAATTATTGTTACTGATAACGCCCACCATGTTTTTGGTTACGTCATTCAGGTTTTGGGCTTGCTGGTCTTTTATTAAATCATGAGTAATTACCTGCATGGATTGCGGGGTTTCAATTATTTTCAGGGGCATTCTTAACCCTGCCGACGAGACAGTATCAGTAAATCTTTTAGGCTTGTTTGCTTTGATAACAACCGTTTCAAGTTCCTTCGTGGTTTCATTCAATTGCAAATTAACGGTGGTTTTTTCTCCCGGTTTAACAAGGATATTTTCTTTCGACACCTTATAACCCACACCGGAAAATATCAGCGTATAGTTGCCTCCCGGAATGTTTTTAATAATAAATACCCCGTTACTATCTGTAGTCGTACCAAGATTTGTGTTGGCCAGCTGCACAGTGATGCCTGCCAAAGGTTCCTGGCGGGTGTTTTGAATGGCGCCTTTTATGTTGCCTGTTTTATTTTGCGCGTTCGCATTTAGGATGATAAAAAATGCGCACAGCATTAGTATATATTTTTTCATTGCATTAGTTTACAAGGCGATACCCGCAGCAATCCCTTCCAGGCGCTGAGGTATCACAGGTTTAATTAATAAAGAATGTTTATTTAGCTGCTGTTTAATTTTTTGCGGCCGGTAGAGTTTCCGTCACCTTACTGCAATGCGCCATACCCATATACGGGTCTTTTCCGTCTGTAGCATCACTTAAAAAGTATTGCTGTTTCATGGTGCAGTACTGGCGGTAAAGTGTTTTTTGGTTAAGCTTTAAGCCTTTTAAAACGGCAAACAAGTTATTCGACAGACTGGCAAAATGTTCGCGCTGATGCGGAACAGCATTCACTTCGCTGATATGCCTGCTGTCAAATTCAAGTTTAGGTTCATAACTTGTCCAAAGCGTAAGCTGTTTTGCAGTAAAGCCTGTTTTGGGCACCTCATTTATGGAGGCCAGCAATACTTTGGCTTTACTTTCTGCAGCATTACCATCGGCGGAAATCAGGGCATCTTTTAATGCCAGATAATTTGAAATAACAGTGTTGATTGATTTGTTTAAAGCAGCGTTTTGCGCTTTAACCGGAATTATGAAGAGCATTGTCATCAATAATGACCATGCAGTAATTTTTAGTACTTTCATGATTTGTTGTTTTAAATCGTTAATTAATTTTGTTTATACCCGGGGCCTTAAACCTTTCGTCGTTCACAAAATCCTTAGCTTGTTTTAGTTAAAAACCCAATCAGTTATGCCTGTCGCCACCTTTACCTGTTTCGCTGGTTTTACTGCCTGCGTTACCAAACGGGAAAATCAGTTTAAAGCTGATATTCCTGCCCATGTTATAAATACCCTGGTTTTGCCGGGTTACTGTAGCAGGTGTGCCGTTATACGCCAGGAAGTATTGTGCCAGGTTCAGGTGATCAGCGTAGGCCACATTGGTCAGGTTGGTACAATTCAGATAAACTGAGCATATCGTTCTTCCCGTTTTTGTATTAACGATATTGGTACCCAAACCTGCATTAAAAATGGTGTACTGTGCAGAAGGGAGTTCAGTGTAAAATGCGCTATAGACATTATTCTGCGCCCAATCATGCTGTAAGCCGAACTTTAAGTAGGTCCCTTTGAAAATTGAATGATGCCCGTCATTGAACCTGAACTTAACTTCGGAGTGTAAATGCGGTGCCGGGATATAGGGCAAATGCTTTGTTGAATCCGTTTTATTAGGAATTTGAGAATAAATGTAAGTGAACCGGTTATCAATTTCCAGCCATTTGGCTGCCGAAGGGTGTATATTTAAATATCCCGAAAGTCCGGTAATAACGGCTGTGTTTGTGGAAAGATACTGGTAAACCGGAAATCCTCCCGAAAGGGAGTCGGTACGACCGGAGAAAATAAAGTTATTTATACGGTTATAAAATCCGTCCGCTTCCAAACTAATATCTTTTCCATCGTAACCGTAGGCTAAATCAACCTGGTAACCCTCTTCGGCTTTTAAGTTAATATTACCGAGATTAACCAAATTTGAACCAATATTTAATCCATTACTTGTTAGCTCATTTATAGCGGGGGCCCGGTAGCTTTTTGAAATATTTAGTTTTAAATAATTTTCATCCGTCAACTGGTAGGATGCGCCTATACTTCCGGACAAACCGTTGTAGGTATTATTAAAGCCGGTAAATTGAACCGTTGATCCCGGCGTTCCTGCCGGAACAATATTACCGGCATTGTTAAGCGACATGGGGTCACCCTTAAAATCAGTCTGGTCGAACCGTAAACCACCGCTGAGCGTCAAATCCTTGAACTTTTTTTCTAAAATAGCATACCCGCCTATTTCAAAATTGTTATAATTGGGTATCGAATAACTTGGTGTATATGGCGCAGGCGGTGCGTCACCGTTATGATGAAATTCGTACATCCCGTTAATGCCGGTTGTTAATTTTATCCCCGATTTTTCACTTGCCGTTTGGTATTTCAGGTTGAATGGAATATCGCCTAATAATAAATTACTTGAACCAACGGTTCCGGTATCGATATCATGGTGTACGCTGCGGGCAAAACCAATGTCGAACCCAAGATGACCTTTGCCAACATTAAGGCTGTTTTGCCACCAGGCCTGGTATTCGCCCAAAATTTTGTCACTGGCTATGTTCGCGCTGTACGATAAAAAATCAGAATTGTTGGGGTATATCCGGCCATCGTGCGGCGTGTCGAAAATAAAACGCCCTGTGCTGTCCCGGTTGCCCCCTGGTAATTCTATCCTTCGGTTCAATGCGCTTAAAGTAAGCCTGGAATAGCCCCATGATTTATTTATCCCAAGCGTCAGCCTGGCGTTGGTTTGGTTCCAGGCGGTACCCCAAACATAGCCGTCTTTAGGGTTCGAATAGGCGTGCGCTTCTTCGCCGCTTGCCTGCAGGCCCCATACAAAACCATTATGATTGCCTGCAATGTTTAGTGATATCCCAAGGTAACCGTTATTGGTATGGTATTCTGTGAGGAGACTACCCAAAACTGTTCCGTTTTGAGGCAGTGGCGCAGATTTGAAATTAATTACACCTGCTTCTGCACTGGCGCCATATTGTAAAGAAGCAGGCCCCCTTATAATTTCGGCAGAATGCACAACATAAGGATCTATTAAAATACCATGATCGTCTCCCCACTGAAAATCTTCCTGTGGCACACCGTCCATCATCGTTAAAACACGTTCAAAACCCAAACCGTTGATCTGGGGCTTGGTGGTGCCCGATCCTTCTGTAGTTTCACTAATACCGGGTTGTGAAGCGATCAGGTCGATAGCGGTATTAGAGGTACTTTCCAATATCATTTTATTGGTAACTACAGTAATCGGGATAGTGGCGCGCCTCCTTGTAGTTGTATTGCCGAGTGCCGTTACCACTACATCAGACAGTTCATAATTAGATGCCGATAGTTTAAAATCCACGGAATAGGTATTAGCAAGGTCAACTACTTTGGTCACACTCGCATAACCTACCATGGTTACCTGGATCAGGTATTCGCCCCCTGGCAATTGGTTTAAAACATAAAGGCCGTTTGAATCAGTGCTATTCCCTATTTTTAAATCGGGAATGGAAACAGTTACCCCGGGTATTGGCAACCCGGTGGCTTTATCGGTTATTTTACCGGTTATTTTATTGGTGCCTGTTATCGCAGAGGCAAACACAGGCACGCCGGCGGATAACAACAATAATATATATATCAGCCCTATCGGGCGTGTTATTATTTTCATAAAATCAGGAAAAAGAAAAATGTTAACTGGACTTTCCGGATCGCGGAAGCCTCTTATATAAAAACTAAAAAAAGGAAGAATTTAGCCTAACTGCGGCGGCTGGAAGATGGGGAGGTAAACATTGGGCAAAGCAACGCGGTGATTGGGCACCTGCATTACCTGCAATACCTGCGGGTAAAACCGTACCTCTGGCTTTTTGCTGACAAATGCCTCCTGGAAGAGATTTTTTTGAGAAGACCGCTCATTAGTTTTCTCCTTTTCTTCGGCCTGCTTCAGCTTTTTCATGAAATAGCATTTGCCATTACAATGCAGCCATGGTTTGTCCCGGTTTTCGCAAAGGTGCGCGGCGATATAGTTCCTGTTCAACTCAAAACCCGCAAAAACAAACAGGCGGGAAAAGTTGGCAGAAACCAGCGCGGCAATAAGTAAGTAAGCGATAAACCTGCGTAACATATTGCCGCAAAGGTAAGATGAAATGGCTGAACGCCGGATAATTTTACTGCTTATGTTTTATTTGTATTGATTCCAAATAACGGTACCTGAATCGGGATGGTCTAAATGGTGCTGCATGGTGTTTTATTTGTCATCGCGTTTAAGCGTTGCATGCAACTTATTACCGCTAAATTCAATATCCATACCCACTGAATCGCCATAGTATTTTCCGTGGAGCCTGAAAACAGTTCCCTGGGGACTGGTCATATTGAATGAAAAATCGTTCCCAATGATCTTGCCGCTGTCTATTGGCGCAGGATCGCCATCCCCTTGCGCGGTGCCTGTAAGTTTATCGCCGTCAACCTTAAAAATATAATATATCTGTAAATTATTTCCATCAGGCGTTTTCACAGTCCCGGTCCATTTTCCCGAAAGATCGGCTATTACCGCGAGGCAAATCATAAAACAGCACACCAATGCGGTAGTTAGCAGAATTTTTCTTTTCATAACATTTACGTTTTTTTAATAAAGACGAAGGCTTGGTATAAATCGTTACAGCTTATCTGAAAACCGGCAAAGGCTGGCTTTGATTGCCCGTTCCATTAAACAAAAAAACCTCGCCAAAGGGCAAGGTTTTTAAAGTATCTTCAAGAATCCGGTTTATTTAGCATCGCGTTTAAGCGTGGTATGCATTTTCATACCGTTAAAATCAATATCCATACCTACAGAATCGGCATCAGGATAAAATTTACCTGTGTGCGGAACATCTGTTCCGTTAACATTAACGCTGAACGTAAAGTCGGTTGCGCTTACCAGTTTTCCGTTGGTAATTTGCACATCGCCCTGTGGTGACGACGCCATACCAGTTAATTTACCGCTGTCGGTTTTAAAAGTGTAAGATAATGGGAATTCCTGGCCATCCGGTGTTTTAAGGGTGCCCGACCATTTCCCTGCCAGTTCTGCTGCAATTGCAAAGCAAACCATAATGCAGCATACCAATGCTACGGTTGTAAAAATCTTCTTTTTCATCATTTAGTTTTTTGTTAAGATACGGTAATCGGTTTTCTGTTACACCTCAATAAAAATTATTTTGGCCTGGTCAGCGTAATATGCCCCTTGTTACCCTCGAAAGTAACGTCCATACCAATGGAATCGGCAGCACTGTAGTATTTCCCTTTATGCACGTATGCGGTACCCTGCACAGAAACACTGAAACTTACATCCCCGCCGTTTACTTTGCCGCTATCGATGGGGATACTCATGCCGGCAGTTTCCAGGGTGCCGGTCAACTTATCCGCATCAATTTTAAAAGTATAGGTAAGCGGGTATTGGTTACCGTCGGGGGCATTAAACACCGACGACCATTGACCACTCATGTCGGTGATCATGGCATAACAGATGGCAAAGCAAAATAGCAGCAATGCTGTAATAAAAAATTTTCTTTTCATAATTGGTTACTCTTTACCATAAAATTAGATGTTTTTACGGGATAAAAGCAACATCTCACGAATATTTTTTGAAAACTATTACCGTGCAGCCCTTTTCAGCGTAGCATGCGACCTTGCATCGCCCAGGCTTATGTCAACACCAACCGAGTCGCCATAGAATTTACCGCTATGATCAATTTCCATTTTGTTTACAATAACGTTGAAGGTAAAAGTGTCGCCGGTAATTTTGCCATCGTTAATGGGCATATCCCCTTTCGGTGTTTTGGCCGTACCTGTTATCTTATCTCCATCAATCTTAAAATTGTACAGCAGCGGGTACTCTTCGCCCTCATCGGTTTTTAATGTGCCGGTCCATCTTCCGTTTAAGTTTTCAATAGTTGCGAAAACTGCAAAAAAGCAAAATAACAAAAGCGCCGTAGTGATGATTTTTTTCTTCATTTGAGTTTTTGTTTTTAAAACCCAAAAGTAGAACCGCTATTAAACTATATCATAAACAGCATGTTAAGTTTATGGTAAGGCGCGGGGTATTGACAGGAAACTTTTAAACAACCAGCGGCTTTTTAACAATGCAGGGACTATCTGAACCATTGATTAAACTGATTTATTTGATTAAGATTGATCTAAAGTTCATCGGGGCAATTCCTAAATCCTAAGAGTTCTGACGAGGTTTATATTAAACCAATTGTTCTTTTGACGTGAATATAATTGGTTCACCTAATTCTGCTTCTAATTTAGCCAGCGTTTTGAGTGTTAAATTATGACTGCCTTTTAACCATTTATTTATTTCGGAAGGCTTTTTATTCATTTTTTCGGCCAGATCTTTTTGAGTATAGCCTTTTGCTTTTAAAATTTGGTTGATCCTTAAAACTATATCAGTGTACTGACGTACAAAAATGCGCACTTCTGCCGGGGTTTCATTTTGTATCCTATCTGCAACTTTGCTTCTCATATCATATTGGTTTATAGAAAAATTTCTTCATCTCCATTAGCAGCCAAAATTTTCCTTTTTCCGTTATCAATAACCAATTCCTTATCTCTTAAGGCCTCGTCAATACGTTTCGCAAATTGGCATGCTTCGATCCATTTTAAATGCAAGTCTTTACTATCCTGATTATTTTGCGCAGACTTTAAACCCCCATTAAACAAAACGACTATATCACTACGATTATTTATCCTTAAAGCATACAACCGTAATGGAAAATTCGGGTACAGGAAAACGATTCCTCCGACGTTTGCTTTCCCTTTATTAGGCAGGCCCACTACTTCGTTTTCAAACCTGTTAAACAATGAGTCTATTGCCCCATGATCTTCTCCAATACTGTCTAATACAAAACTTAACAATTGTT
The DNA here is from genome assembly GCA_044448725.1 of Sphingobacteriales bacterium. GTDB lineage: Bacteria > Bacteroidota > Bacteroidia > Sphingobacteriales > Sphingobacteriaceae > Mucilaginibacter. Next base: position 10,967 of record JBIOHE010000105.1, read on the forward strand.
GAGTCGAATTTTTCAGTTCGCCTTTTGCATCATATTTATTGAAGAATTTATCGGTTTCATTTTCTCGCGAATCCTCCCACCTTACCGTATAAAATGTGCACTTACTTGCTTCATCGTCCCAAATTTCCAATGCAAATATATTCACTTATAAGTTAATTTACAAAATTTCAATCGTTTTAATTTTTATAAAGGTAGCTTCACATCAATTCTTAAGACCACAATGTGAGCATTGATTCCATGCATTTATCAGAATTAGAAGCAGCCAGGGAAATATTAATGAAATAAATATTAAAAACCCTTTAATGATCCTTTTTGCTTCAGGTTCGTCCTTCCAATAATTATCAAATTGTTCATATCTTCCTTTTGGCAATATGTATTTTACATAATTAAATATCGCAAAAGGCAATATCGAAATAGTTGCTATAATCGGCCCGATAATTTTAGAACCATGAATCTGCTGGGTTGTAAAAAAGAACCTCTCCATGAACATCAATAAATCGAATAATAACATCCCCTCAGTTAGAAGAATATATAAACAGCCATAAACACCATTCCCTTTATCGTATTTATAATAAAGTTTACTAATTCTGTAAAAGATATAATCAAAATAAAAATTCATAAATAAAACTTGCGCTTTTAAGCCGATTCCCAAAATAAGGGATTATTGCAAACATCAGTTTATTAAGTGGCTTAAATCTGTCCAATTACTGTCCAACCCTTGTCATACTAAAAATCGGACGGACACACCAAAACCCAATGACTTAATGACTTAATGACCCAACCCCTCCGCCGCACCTTCATCCAAAATAACATAAGCAGATGGCAATGTTTGAAAGATAGATGCCGGTAATTGTTGGGTTACTTCGCCTTCCAAAGCTTGTTTGATTATGCTTGCCTTTTTACTGCCTGCGGCAATGAGCATAGGTATTTTTACTTCCTGCAGGTGTTTAAGGCCCAGGGTTATTCCCCGGGTAAGTGCGGTTTGCTGTTTAAAGTATTTTTGCCCTACTTCCACAGTAACCTGCGCCAATGGTGCATAATGTGCATACAGGTTAAAATCGGTGCCGGGTTCATTCAGGCCGATATGCCCATTCATGCCTATCCCTACAATCATTATATCGAGTGGGCCGTGCAGCTTAACAAAATCATCCATAGCCCGGCAGGCCGCATCAAGGTCGGCTGCTTTGGCGTCAAAAAACCTCACGTGATCGGGGTTTATTTGCATGGGGGTAAAAAAATGTTCGTACAAAAACCTGGTGCAACTGCCATCATCATCCTTGCCCATACCCACCCATTCGTCCAGGCCAACAAAATAGCACTGACTAAAATCAGCTTTGCCTGCCTTTGCATCAGCTATTAAGCATTTAAACATTCCGGCTGGCGATTCACCTGATGGAAAGCAAATCAGAGATCCGGGTTTGGTTTTTATCTGGGCAACAACCATATCGGCTGCAGCACGGCTCATTTCATCGTAATTCTTAAACGTTAATTGGTTCATTGGTGAGTGGTGAATGGTGAATGGTGAATGGTGAATGGTGAATGGTGAGTAGTGAGTAGTGAGTAGTGAGTAGTGGGGTTTTTTTTTTTTTGTTTTTAAAAAAAAAAAAACCAAAAAAAAAAAAAAAAAAAAAAAAAAAAAAAAAAAAAAAA
>JBIOHE010000106.1:0-12595 GCA_044448725.1 Sphingobacteriales bacterium
GTTGTAACGGCGATCAAAACAAAATCAAGATCGATCTCAAACTTTAAAAATTTCCTGTTCAAAATCATTACTTTTGCACCGGTAAAAATACAAATGGAAACTCTTGCAATAAAATTTTTTGTTGTAAATAATACAAAAGTTTTTAGATTTGATATTTGACGAAATTTATTTTTCTTTGCACAAAATTTTTATTAATCATTAAACTATAAGACTATGTCTGATATCGCTTCAAGAGTAAAAGCTATTATCGTAGAAAAATTAGGTGTTGACGAAAGTGAAGTAACACCCGAAGCTAGCTTCACCAATGATCTTGGTGCTGACTCGTTGGACACCGTGGAATTAATCATGGAGTTTGAAAAAGAATTTAACGTGGCTATTCCTGATGATCAGGCCGAAACTATCGGTACTGTTGGCCAGGCTGTTGCTTACCTTGAAAAGAACGTTAAATAAGGCTCCTCAACATTATTAAATGGAGTTTAAAAGAGTTGTAGTAACCGGGCTTGGAGCACTTACTCCAATTGGCAACAGCGTTCCTGAATATTGGGAAGCTTTGCTTAATGGGGTGAGTGGCGCCGCCTTGATCAAAAGTTTTGATACCGAAAAGTTCAAAACTAAATTCGCTTGTGAAGTAAAAAACTTTGATGCGGACGCCTTTTTAGGCAGAAAAGATGCCAGGAAACTGGACCCCTTTGTTCAATATGCCTTATTTTCGACCGAAGAGGCGGTAAAAGACGCGGGATTAAATTTTGAAAAACTGGATACCAGCCGTATAGGGGTTATCTGGGGTTCGGGGATCGGCGGATTAAAAACATTTTTAGATGAGGTGGTGAATTTCGCAAAAGGCGACGGCACACCGCGTTTCAATCCGTTTTTTATCCCCAAGATGATCGCTGATATTGCCCCGGGCCATCTTTCTATCAAATATGGCTTGCGCGGACCAAATTTTTCAACAGTTTCAGCTTGTGCTTCGTCAAACAATGCGCTTATTGATGCATTTAACTATATCCGTTTGGGTAAAGCTAATATGTTTATCAGCGGCGGTTCCGAAGCGATCATAAACGAGGCAGGTATTGGCGGATTTAATGCCATGCATGCTTTATCGACCCGAAACGATGATCCGGCGACAGCATCACGTCCATTTGACCTGGACCGTGACGGCTTTGTGGCAGGTGAAGGCGCAGGTACGATCATTTTGGAAGAACTTGAACATGCCAAAGCACGCGGAGCCAAGATTTATGCCGAAATGATGGGCGGAGGTATGAGTGCTGACGCGTATCACATGACTGCACCACATCCCGAAGGGCTTGGGGCCGCTCTTGTGATGAAGGCTGCCCTTGAAGATGCCGGTATGACCCCGGCGGATATTGACTATGTGAATGTTCATGGAACATCAACACCAATCGGCGATCCGCAGGAAGTTAAGGCTATAAAGGATGCTTACGGCGATCATATTTATCGTATAAATATCAGCTCGACCAAGTCAATGACAGGCCATTTATTGGGCGCTGCCGGCGCGGTTGAGGCAATTGCGGCTATTTTAGCGTTAAAAAATGACATTGTACCGCCAACAATTAATCACTTTACTGATGATCCGGCTTTTGACCCTAAAATAAATTTTACATTTAATAAGGCGCAAAAAAGGATAGTAAGGGTAGCGCAGAGCAACGGTTTCGGTTTTGGGGGCCACAATGCATCTGTGATATTTAAAAAGTTCGAAGATTAATTATATTGGATGCCTATAAGTCGTTTTTACAAACTTTACATATCCCCAAACAGAGCGCAGGTTAAGATATTAAAGAATTTACTCGGTTTTGTGCCGGGTAATTTATCTTTATACCGGATGGCGTTCCGGCATAAGTCTGTCGCTCAAAACGTAAAAAAAGGGGTTAAAAACAGCAACGAGCGCCTTGAGTTTTTGGGCGATGCTGTATTGGGGAGTGTTGTGGCCGAAGTTCTTTTTAAATTATATCCTTATGAGGACGAAGGGTTTTTAACGGAGCTGCGTTCAAAAATAGTTAGCAGGGTAAATTTAAACCAGCTTGCCCGTAAGCTTGGCTTTGATAAACTGATTGAATATGACAACCGGATGCTCAATTCGTCAAGGCAGGGGTCATTGCTTGGTGATGCTTTTGAGGCTTTGATCGGCGCGGTTTACCTTGATAAAGGTTACAATTTTACCCGAAGTTTTCTGGTGAACCATATCATCAAATCGCATATCGACATCCATACCCTCGAACAAACCGAAACTAATTTTAAGAGTAAATTAATTGAGTGGTGCCAGCGGCACAGTAAAGATGTAGCATTTGACCTTGTTGGTAATGATGAGGGCGAAAATGTTAAATTATTTACAGTTCAGGCTGTTATTGACGGTGAAGTAATGGGCATGGGTAAAGAGTTCAGTAAAAAGAACGCCGAAAAACTTGCTGCTGAAAAAGCCTGTGAATCTTTGGGGATATAAGCTCCCTGAAAAGGGGATTTAATATTGAACACCCAATACCGAATGTTGAATATCGAAGTGAACTTCGGCGTTCGACATTCAACACCTGCCTGCCGGCAGGTTCATTATTCGATATTTTATTTTTTCGCGTAAATAATAACATCACCCTTTCGGGTCAATAGTGGACTAAGGTTTTTGTTTCCCCTCCTTTTTTTCAAGCAGCGGCGCATTTAAGTGTTCCAGATCAAGCGAGCCTTTGTTTTCATCATAATATCGATATGACTTTTTAATTTCTTTGATCAGATCATAGTCGCTCATTCCTTTCAGGTCCTCAAAGCTGGGCGTATAATACTCCATAAATTTTTTCGCAACAGTATCCGGGGCACTGGTTACCCTTTTAACCAGCGATAAAGTATATCTTCTTTTCACTTCGGCGTATTCAAGTTCGCTTTTTGAATAGGCTTTAAACCGTTTGGCCTGACCAGGTGTTGTTCCGAAAAGTTCATATAAACCGGTCAAAGGGGACGATAGAAATGATAAAACCGGGGGTTTGCCATCATAAAAGGTGCCTTGTTTCCTATAGTCGGCCATTACGTCGTTTATTTCCTGTTTTTTTGTTTCACCTTTTATGGTAACCGTTGCCAGCTGTATTACAGGCTGCATATAAACAGGCATGTCGCTCCCATTGATGATTACGATTTTCTGATCGGTATATTCGGGTTTAGTAAAAAGAAGGGTATCGCCAATGGCAGCATTAACCGTAAACCAACCCAGTTCGTCGCTCATCATCAGGTCTTTGGTCCTTAAGTTCCTGATCAGTACCTGTGAAATCCGCTCTCCGCTGAGTTTTTTTGACACTACCCCGTGTATTACAAGTGCTTTTTGCCCGGATACCTTTAATGAAAGGCAGAAAACGAAGATCAATAGAAAAAAAAACCGGGATTGCATTAACATAATTTGGCGTGTAAAATTAAATATTGTATTTGAAAGCAAATGTAAAAAAATGTTAATGTTGGAGATTAGTGATTAGTTAATTAGAGATTAGTTGGGAAATTCGATCAGGTTTTAGAACGTTTTTGGTTATTTGCGCTGAGCAAGTGTTGTCAGAGTGAAGCAAAAAACTAACATCTAACATCTAATCTCCAATCTCTAATCTCTAATCTCTTTTCACTACATTTGCGCATGATAAAATCCATGACCGGTTATGGAATTGCCAGTTTTGACTCGGGCAATACAAAATACACCGTTGAGATAAAATCCCTTAACAGTAAATTTCTTGAACTGTCACTTCGTTTGCCAAAATCTTTCACAGAAAAAGAGTTCCAGCTGCGTACTGAATGCAATAAACAAATTGAAAGGGGCAAAGTAAGCCTTTCTATCACTGTCGAAAAAGCAAATACAACCGCAAATGCCGCCGGTATTGATAAGGACCTGCTTAAACACTATTATGAGCAATTAAAAGCTGTTAGTTTTGATCTTGACGAAACAACGGGTAATCTGCTGGAACTTGCTCTTGGTTTGCCCGAAGTGGTAAAATACGATGAGGAAACCGTATCAGAGGAAGAGTGGAAAATTGCTGAAAAAACATTTCAGCAGGCGCTGGCGGCTTTTCAGCAATTCAGGGCTGATGAAGGCAACGTGCTTGAGCAGGATGTAAAATACCGCATCGGCATTATATTAAAAAACCTTGCGCTTGTTGAGGTTGAAGAGCCTAAGCGTGTGCCGTTGATACGGGAACGCCTTAACCAGTTTTTAAGTGACGCCGTTGGCCGTGAGGCTATTGACCAAAACCGCTTTGAGCAGGAGCTGATCTATTTTATTGACAAACTGGATATTACAGAAGAAAAGATCCGTTTAAAAACCCATTGTGATTATTTTATTGAAACCCTGAAAAATGCAGACGCCAATGGCAAAAAGCTGGGTTTTATTTCCCAGGAGATAGGCCGTGAAGTAAATACCCTCGGCTCAAAAGCAAATGACGCCACCATCCAGAAACTGGTTGTAGGCATGAAAGAAGAACTGGAAAAAATAAAAGAACAATTATTGAATGTACTATAGTTCATTGGTTCACTGGTTTATTAGTTCATTGGTTTGCATGATTGCCGGCAATGCGTTAACGAACTGTCGCACCAATGAACTAATGAACTAATGAACTAATGACCAAAGAAGGAAAACTTATCATATTTTCAGCGCCGTCGGGGGCGGGTAAAACTACCATTGTACAACATCTGCTCACAAAAATACCCGATCTTGAGTTTTCAATTTCGGCGACTACCAGGAAACCACGAGGCGATGAACAAAACGGAAAAGACTATTATTTTATAAGTAAAGAGGAGTTTTTACACAGAATTGCGACGAAGCAATTTGTTGAATTTGAAGAAGTTTATACCGGCACATTTTACGGCACGCTGCGTACCGAAATTGAACGGATATGGCAAAAAGGGAAAACCGTGATATTTGACATTGATGTAGAAGGCGGTTTGCACCTTAAACGCAAATACGATGGCGATGCGCTGGCAATATTTGTGCAGCCACCGTCATTGGAAGTACTCATCGAACGCTTGACCGGCAGGGGTACCGATTCTGCCGAAAAACTGAAAGAACGCTTTATAAAAGCAGAAAAAGAATTGAATTATGCCCCGCAATTTGATATTATCCTGAAAAATCACGATCTTCAAACCGCATGTGAGGAAGCTGAGGCATTGGTTAGGAACTTTATCGCAGGGGAGTAGTTTGCAGTTTTTAGTTTGCAGTTAGCAAAGTTTTAAAAATGGGTACTTATAAGGATTTAGTTTTGTATAAAAAAAGCTTTGTTCTTGCTATGGAAATCTTCGTAGTTACCAAACAGTTCCCTAAAAAAGAAATATATTCCCTGACTGATCAGATCCGCCGGTCTTCCCGTTCTACCAATATTTGCACTATTGAAGCATACCGCAAGCGTAGATATCCAAATCATTTTGTCAGTAAGCTAACAGATGCAGATATGGAAAACAGCGAAACCCAGGGATGGCTGGAATTTGCAAAGGAGTGCAGTTATATTTCAAAAGAAGTTTTTGATAGACTACATGCGCTGTCTGACGAGATAGGGCGAATTGTTCAATATATGATTGATAATCCAGGAAAGTTTGGCGCAGGATAAAACTTTAAATCCGGGCGCCAACTGCCAACTAAAAACTGCCAACTGATGAAAATAGGACTACTTTTCGGTTCATTTAACCCTATCCATATCGGCCACTTAATTATAGCAAATTATATGGCCAACTATACAACGCTCGACAAAGTGTGGCTGGTGGTGTCGCCCCAAAACCCGTTAAAAAAGTATAACGACCTGGTAAATACATACGACCGCCTGGAAATGGCCAAACTGGCTACCGATAACTCTGTTAAGCTGGAGGTGAGCGATGTAGAGCTAAAGCTGCCGCAGCCATCCTATACCATTGACACCCTTACCCATTTAAAAGAAAAGTACCCGCAGCATGAATTTGCGCTCATTATGGGGTCGGATAACCTGGTGTCCTTGCCCAAATGGAAAAACTATAAACTCATATTGCGTGATTACAGGATCTTTGTTTACCCGCGTCCGGGCTATGAAAATACCGACCTTGCAACACACCCTTCAGTAACCATCACCATGACGCCCCTGATGGAGCTATCTGCAACATTTATCCGCCAGTCTATCGCACAAAAAAAGAATGTGCAATATTTTGTGCCCGATGTGGTTTTAGAATTTATTGATAGCAAGCATTTATATCGTTAGTTGAATGGGTTGAAATAGTAGTATATTTATAAAAGATGGAAACATTGACAATAAGTAAGAAAGCTATTCAGGAAATACTTGACAAATTTCCAGACAAAATTATTGTGCAAGATTTCATTGAACATGTAACGATTATTGCCAAAATTGAAACAGCAAGGGAACAGTTTAAAAATGGCGAGTATTTAACTGAAAAGGAGTTAGACGAAGAAATAAAAAAATGGAGATAAAACCTTTCACCTTTCGCCTTTATCCTTTCACCTAAATTCCCATTATCTTTGCCCCGTGAGCGAAAAAACCATCCTTAAACTACAATTGCCAACAGACCCGCTTTGGGTAAAAAATGTGGTGGAAAGCAATATCGAAGAATTGTTGACCGACCATGCTTTTTGTGAACAAAAAGCGGCCAGCAATGCCATTACCCTGATAGTTCAAAACCCCAATTTATCCGACCTGGTGCAGGAAATGGCGATGCTGGTGCAAGAGGAAATGGATCATTTTAAACGGGTTCACGCTATAATTTTAGAGAGGGGATATGTGTTAGGCCGCGAACGCAAGGATAATTATGTAAACGAATTGCGTAAATTCATCATCATCGGCGGCGGACGCACAGAACAGCTTATTGACCGCCTGCTTTTTTCGGCAATGATAGAGGCCCGCAGTTGCGAACGTTTTAAAGTTTTATCAGAAAATATCAACGACGAACAACTATCAGCTTTTTACCATGAGCTGATGGTGAGCGAGGCCACCCATTATTCGATGTTCATCCGACTTGCCAAAAAATACGCCGGACATATTGATGTAGATATGCGCTGGAAACAGTACCTGGCCTACGAAGCAGAGGTAATACAGCATTACGGAAAAGATGAAAAGGTACACGGTTAAAATTGGCGTTCCTTTATCAGAGAACTATATCTCCCTGTTAAAAAAAACCAAATGCGTTAATGGTTTTTTTGGACGTTTAGATGATTTTAAATAAAAATGCGTAAAACTACGTATGAAAATACCGTTAAAACACGGCATGAAAAATTTAAAATAATTGCCGATGTTTACGCCGAAATCGAATCACAATAAATAAATATGAAAAAAGCCGGTATTTGCCTTATTATTAACTTACTCTTTTTAAATTTCTTTTCCTATTCGCAAATAGTCGGCGTTGATAAACCCACAGGAGGAGCAAGGGTGACTATTCCGCTTTATACCGTGAGCGCCGGCAATGTATCGCTTCCGATAGCATTGTCATACGGCACCAGCGGTATAAGGGCTACAGACATAGAAGGAAGTGCCGGAATTGGCTGGAACCTGGTGGCAGGGGGAGCCGTGTCGCGCCAGGTAAGAGGATTGCCCGATGATATCACAACCGACAACGCGTCGGTAGCCCGTACCGGCTGGATCAATAGTACTAACGGTAATACCATCAATACGATGACCATCGCCAATACATCCAATCCGCCGATATATACAAACGTTGCGACTGACGTCAGCTTTATCAACAGTAATTTCGGAAATTGGTCGGATACCGAGCCGGACATATTCAATATAAGCGCACCGGGTTTATCCCTGCAATTTGTCTTTGATAAGGACCATATCATACGGACGATTCCTTACCAGGACGTAAAAATAACGTATACTACAGGTACCAATGGGATTATTTCATTTACGGTTACCAATGACAGGGGGATCACTTATAAATTCTCTGCCATGGAAAGCACTACCAGGAAACCCTGGGAAACGAACGCTGCACCTTCCTGGTTTAAAACAGATTACCAGCAGTATTACAACGGGATAACTTATACATCAGCATGGAAGCTTACGCAGATGCAGGACCAATATGGTAACTGTATTAACCTCAACTACACGGCGGGGACATCGATACCGAATTCCAGCAACGTGGATGTCTACCTGAACGGATCGACTACTGCCACCCATCAGTATAAAATATGGCAGAAAACAACCCCAAAGCTGCTTTCTTCGATTACCTACCAGGATGCGTTTGATGATCCGCAAATCACCGCTTTTACACTGGCTTATTCGACCAACGGTTATACGAATGCTTCATATGTAAACTCCATGACAGGTTTCGGAAGAACTTTCCAGTTTAACTATACCGCCAACGTCCACAGCGGTGATAATTTTACCCGGTATTTTTTAACCAACGTGACCGACCCCGACTGTAACACCCCGGTTAACTATTCATTTTCCTATAACAACCTTTCTGCTTTGCCGGATTCGACGTCGACACAACTGGACTATTGGGGATATACCAATGGCAATCTTTACGCAGCGAACCTGAAACCGCAGATCACGGTCAACCCTTCCAATGCGTCGTATGACCGTTACTATAACCCGGTAAGCGATAATGGGTACAATACGTCTATATATCCTTACAAAATCAATGGTTATTCGCGTTGGATTGCGCCGTCTTACCTTACCATAGGGTCATTGAGCCAGGTGAACTATGCCACAGGAGGTTATACCACCATCGGTTATGAATCAAATGACTATTATGATAATACATTGTCATTGACTCAACAAGGCGGTGGTATAAGGGTCAACCAAATATCCAACTACGACGGCATCAATGCCAGTCCGACTTCAACAAGCTATACCTATACTGACCCCTCAACGGGGCAATCCAGCGGCAAAGCCATATCGCTGCCTATTTACGCCTTTACCCAGGCCTACACCAGCAGTGAGGCAGATTCTATAAAATGGCGTAAATCAACGGTCATATCCTGGTCCGATCTTTCATCAGACGACCATTCCATCATATACAATTATGTAAAAGAAAGCCGGACAGGCGCAGGCAGCACACTTTACCAGTTCAGCACACCAGTCACCCAGTGGGACAGCAGCACGCCATCCGGCGCACCAACCTGGAGCCCGACTACAGCGTATGCCGGTGCACCTGCGAACATTTCAATCGGCTTTTTGAATAACACCACGCGGATGTACCCTTTCCCGCCAAGTACCAACTATGATTTTGAACGGGGGTTACCGCTTGATGTAACTGCTTTTGATGGCAGCGGCAATAAGGTAAGCGAAACAACCTATACCTATAATACACCGCAAGCGCCGGTGACTATTACGGCATTTAAGTACGACAGCAATACCAGCGCCGAAGAGGGTTACGGTAAATATTATATTTATACCACTGCCGGGCCCTTAACTACCCAGGTGGTAAATAAACTGTATTCGGCTGCCGCGCCCGCATCGTACCGGCAAACCACATCAAATTATACTTATGGTGGTTCGATGTATAAACTTTCGCAGGAATCTACTACTAACAGCGATGGTACTGTTTATAATAAATATATTAAGTATGTAAAAGATTATACCATAACCAGCGCAGGCGACGGTATGACCCAGGCGCTGCTGAACCTGCAGGCGGCTAACGTAAACGCCCCGGTTGAGGAGTATGCACAGGTTACGCCGCCGGGCGGAAGCGTCACGACGGTAAGTGCTGGCCTGGTGAATTCTGCCGTGTTTACCGCAGCGGGAGGCGGCAGCCTTACGGCGCCATCGAAGCGCTCAGCGATCTCCAACCCTAACGGCGGCACTTTTACGCCATCCTATGTAACAGGCAGCCCCCAGGCTTTTGTATATGACTATAACCATTATACTACGGTAGAGAATGACCTGGGTTATGATTATTCAGGTTATCTGCTGAGTAAAGACAATGGTTTTAAGCATGTCAGCACAGTGCTCACCGACCATTACAGTTACCAGCCTGTTGCCACAGTAGATAATGCCCGTTATGACGAGATCGCTTTCAGCGACTTTGACAGCAATTTGCCGACTATCAATTTTACGGGTACAACCACACTTACATCAACCAGCCGCAGCGGACAGTATGCCAACTCCCTTGCTGCAAGCGCAACGCTATCCAAAACGGTTAACCGGAATCTGCTGGCTTCAAATTATATCATTTCCGCCTGGATACGCTGCCCTGGCAGTACCGCCGGAACTATTTCTGCCACCATTACCGGAGGTACCCAAACCAACCCCGGTTCAACGTCATATGTAGCTTCCACCGCTACCAACGCTTCCTACCCTACCGGCTGGCAGTATGTGGAGTTTCAGGTGCCGCTCACCAGCATCACCAGCAGCACGATCACGATCAATGTGAGCTGCAATACCGCTGTTATTATGGATGACCTTTGGGCCTACCCGGATATTGCCGAAGTAAGCACGGTCGCCCATGATCCGGTGGCTTTTTTTAAAACAGCCGCTACCAATACCAATGGGGTAGCTTCTTATTTCAGCTATGATAAATTCGGAAGGTTGCTGTTTGCCTTTGATCAGGATAAAAACATCGTTCAGCGAAAGATCTACGCCAGCGCAACCAATGAAACTAACCTTACTGCGCCCACTATATCAGGCAGTTCAACCGCCTATAACGGTATAAGCAACAACTGGAGCATGACGGCACCAGTTTATAACAGCTGTATTATCACTGCCGGGGTAACCTATACCTGGAATTTTGGCGACGGCACCGCGCCGGTTACGAATGCAACCACCTCGCCGGTAAGCCATACCTATTCAGCAAACGGAACATATACGCTTACGCTGACCGTTTCCTCACCGGCTTATGGCAGTAAGGCTTCCTCTTTGCCGGTTACGGTAAGTACTTTGCCCTGGACTAATGTCACTTACAATAATTACACAACAGGCAGTTCAATAAGTACCGTTGTTTTTAAACAGGGAGGAACCACAAAATATACGCTTACAACTGCCCAGCTTAGTGCCGGCTACAATATCACGCCCGGTGTTTATGATATTACCATTAACCCAACCGGTAGTCTGTACAATTCCGGTACCGGCCTTGGATATGGTTGTATTTCGTTTACCGGGGGATCAGATATTTCTTATTGTTTTTCTTATACAGGTTCGTCGTTCACAGCCACTGCTGTCAATCTAACCTATGAGCCAACGATAAACTTTGGTATGTACACGTCGCCATCCTGCAATTAATGATAAAATGAACCCAACCCATATCACCGTTTAATAAGGATTATATGTTCCATAAAAAAATAAAAGCAGTATTTCTCACTATGATAGCTATTGTGGTGAGTTATAACCTGTATGCCCAATCCCCCGGCTTTGTACAGCAGGATGTGATAAAAAAGTCCGGAATTATTTCCAATGCAATGGTTAACACCCTTGCCATTGGGGATATCCAAACTACAAGGGTATATATTGATGGTCTTGGCCGCCCGGTACAAACCGTTGCCGTACAGGCAAGCCCTGTAAATAATAAAGACATAGTGCAGCCTGAGGTTTATAATACGCTGGGGCAGCAAACAAATGGTTACCTGCCATATACCGATAACAGCGCCGTAAACCCCATTGGCAGTTTCCGTACTACCGCTGTAAGCGATCAGTTTAGTTATTATCAAAACAGCGGCACTACCGCCAACCCCAACAAGGTGGCCAATGAAACCGCCTATCCTTTCAGCCAGCGGGTATTTGAGAACAGCCCCCTGCAACGTGTTTCAAGTGCAGGCATGGTTGGGCTGCCGGGGACGAAATGGAAAACGGTAAGTTACCGACTGAACAATAATGCACAGGACGGCAATATCCTGATCTGGAGCCCGCTTGGTACCTATACCAGCGGCAATTACTATACGGATAACGCGTTATCGGTAACCGACGGAAAAGATGAAGATGGCGTAGAAACGCTGGCCTTTGCAGATGCCGCAGGCCGGACAGTGCTAAAAAGGCAACTGAATTCGGGTACTAATGTTGATACCTATTATGTTTATAACACCGGCGGACTCATATCTTACATTATCCCGCCGCTGGCGCTGGCAAAAATGGTTTCTTCGGGCGATTATAACCCGAACGATACGCCCGTAAGCACCATGGTTTTTATATTTATTTACGACGGCATGGGAAGGCTGATAGAAAAAACTGTGCCGGCCAAAGGAAAGATGAGCATTGTTTATGACCCGCTGAACAGGCCGGTATTAATGCAGGACGCCCTTATGAACAGCCTGAACCAGTGGAACTACATACGTTATGATGTAAAGGGGCGTGCCATAAGCCAGGGTATTTATGTGGACAACACCACGCTTGGACGTCTTGCCATGCAAGGTGCTGTAAATCTCCTTAGCTATACCACTTATTACGAAAGCCGCAATACAACCCAGGCAACAGGTTATTATTCGGCAAATGTTTTCCCCACCAGCGCTACGGGAACGCTTACGCCGCTGGCATACGCTTATTATGACAGCTATAACCTTAACCCTTCGGGGGCTGCTGTGTGCCGTGAAAGGATTACCGTTGTATGGTAATCAAATGTTGTATAAAAGATGGTAGCAGGCCTACCAATGTCGCTGTGCAAGCGGAGGCATTAAACCACCTCTCGGTGCTGAAGCAGTAATGCAACGGTGTTGAACGGA
>JBIOHE010000107.1:0-12516 GCA_044448725.1 Sphingobacteriales bacterium
CCTCCGGCGCCAGGTTTGGATTACCTTCAGTATAGGCTGTAATATTACTGGTATTTACAAAAGGATTTAAATATTGTAAGCTTGGCCTGGTAATACGTTTGCTGTAACTTAATTTAATCGTTTGGGTTGAAGAAACTGCATCCTGAATAGTCAGGCTGGGTATAAATGTCAAATAATTATTGTCAAATGGCTGAAGCGTTGACTGCGACAGGCTCGTTGGGTCGCCATGAATGGCGGTATTCTCAACCCTGGCTCCCGCAAGTATGGAATAATTTTTAGGTAAAGTAAAAGTAAAAACTGTATAACCTGCCGTAACATTCTGATTGTAGCCGTAGCTGCTTGAAGTATAAGGGTCATAAACAAAATTATTCATACCCACTGTGTCAAACTCTGCTGAAGTACTGCTTATCCGCCTGATAATCTCTTTACCGCCTGCTTCAAATTTAAATAACTTACTAACCGGATAGGTATAATCAGCCTGTAATGTATATTCATTGTTTACGCCGTTGATATTGTTTTGCTGGTTAGTTTGCAATTCAGGTGTAAACAATGATGTATAGTCTGTCACAATTGTACTGTGGCTCCATTGCCCGGAAAAGATAATATTATGTTCGCCGTCCTTTGAAAATTTATGGGTATAATCCATGCTCCAGTCAAAGCCGCCAAACAAATTATGGCCCATGGTATTGGATGTGTACATATAGGTGGAATCGGGATGAATAAAGTTGGATTTTGTGGTTGAATTGTTCCCGTTTGTATTAAAGCCACCCTTGTTATAGCGGAAAGTTGACGAAATGCTGTTAAAAGCATTAAATTCATAATTTGCTGTTGCAGAACTTATCGTGCCATATCGTTTTACAAGTGTGGTGCCATGTACATCTGTTCCGGTATGGAAGGATGTTCCGTTATTGGGGTTTGTTCCATAAAAATCCTGGTTAAAATCAGAGATAGAAGTTTGCGGCCATGTTAAGTTTCCACCGGCATTTATACTCAGGCTAAAACGGTTCTTGTTGTAATTCAAATTAAAATTACCATTGTTTTGCCTGGTGCCTATACCGCCGCTTACAGATCCGCTGATACCGGTCATGTTTTTTTGTTTTGTGACGATATTAAGGATACCGGCTGAGCCTTCAGCATCGTATTTTGCTGACGGGGAAGTAATTACTTCAATAGATTTGATCTGGTCGGCAGGGATAGTTTTTAACACATCGGATAAACTTGCAGATGTTGCGCCGGACGGTTTCCCGTTGATCAGTACTTTCACATTCTGGTCGCCGCGGATAGCTACATTGCCGTTTAAATCAACAGATACCAGCGGTACTTTTTGTAATACGTCGCTTGCGTTACCGCCGGCGGCTGTGAGGTCTTTTTCTACATTGTAAACCAATTTATCAATATGGTTCTCCACCAGGGCAGCCTGACCTGTAATAACTACTTCTTTCAGCGTTTTTGCGCCGGGGGCAACGATAATCAGCCCCATATTTTTATCCGGTTTTGAATCAGTGGTAACTATCGGGTCAATGGTTTTGTTGGGATAGCCAATAAAGGTAATAATCAGTTTATAACTTCCGGGATGGATATCGTTCAGTTTAAAATTTCCTTTTTCATCAGTAATAACACCTGTTATCGGGCTTTTTCCGCCGCTCCTGTATAATCCGACGGAGGCATAATCCAGCGGTTTTTTGGAAAGGGAATCTACCAGTGTGCCTGAAATTTTCCCTACGATGGTGGAACCGCCGCCAAACTGTGCATTAGCCGTGATAAAAGAACATAAAATTGCAATAAGTATATAAAAACGTTTCATTCTCTGTGATTTTTCTAATTGGAGGCGAAAATACTTGAAATGTTACAGGCAAAAGGGCATTATTTGGTCATAATGCTAAACTGTCATCAATTCGTTACGCAGGGACGCCCCAATGGTGATGAATGGTAGAGACGCAATACTTTGCGTCTCTACGTAACGTCTCTGACGATGATGTCCGGCAGAGACGCGATACTTCGCGTCTTGAGGCGTTTCAGAGACGCAAAGTGTTGCGTCTCTACAGGACAATATTCACAATCCTCCCTTTAACCACAATCACCTTTTTAGGCGCTTTATGGTCGAGGTATTTTTGTACATCGGCGTTGGCTAAAACAAGGGCTTCAATGTCTTTAGGCTCCAGGCTTAAAGCGATATTCAGGTTTATTTTTGTTTTACCGTTGAAAGAAATAGGGTAGGCGTATTCGTCCTCAACCAGGTAGGCAGCGATGAACTTAGGATAAGCAGTGTATGACAAAGTCCCGCTTTCATTGCCAAGCAAAACCCATAGCTCCTCGCAAATATGCGGCGCGTACGGCGACAGGATAATCACCAGATCCTGTAATATTGCCCGTTTGTTGCATTTAAGATCAGTCAGCTCATTAACTGCTATCATGAAGCTGGAAACTGAAGTATTGAACGAGAAGCGCTCCACATCTTCTTCAACCTTATGAATGATTTTATGCAGCGCCTTTAATTCGCTCTTGGATGGTTCCTGTCCGGATACTTTAAAATTCAATGCTTCATCGTGGAACAACCTCCAGAATTTACGCAGGAATTTGAACACCCCTTCAATACCATTGGTATTCCAGGGTTTGCTTTGCTCAAGCGGACCTAAAAACATTTCATACATGCGCAGGGTATCCGCGCCGTAACGTTCAATCAGATCATCCGGGTTAACCACATTGAACTTTGATTTCGACATCTTTTCGACTTCGTGCCCGCAATGGTATTTGCCGTTTTCCAATATAAAGTCGGCATCAGCAAAATCCGGCCTGAACTTTTTGAATTTTTCCAGGTTCAGTATATCATTTTCGACGATATTAACGTCAACGTGCAAGGGTGAAGTATTGTATTGTTTGATTAAGCCATGCGAAACAAAGGTGTTTGTACCGCGGCCCATTTCGTCTATCAACCGGTAAACAAAATTGCTTCTGCCCTGTATCATCCCCTGGTTGATCAGTTTTTTAAAAGGCTCTTCTTCAACTACTTTGCCAATATCTTTCAAGAACTTGTTCCAGAAACGGCTGTAAAGCAAATGCCCGGTAGCATGTTCGCTGCCGCCTATGTAAAGGTCAACATCCTTCCAGTAATCTATTGCGGATTTTGAAGCAAATTCCTGGTCGTTATGTGCATCCATGTAACGGTACCAGTACCAGCTTGAACCCGCCCAACCGGGCATGGTGCTGTGTTCGTAGGCGTACGCCTCACCCCGGCCCTCTCCAAAGGAGAGGGAGTTAGCTTCAGTTTCTTCCAAAGTCCTCTCCTTTGGAGAGGATTTAGGTGAGGCTACATAATTCCAATCGCTTGCCCTCGCCAGCGGCGGTTCGCCACTTTCAGTTGGTAAGTATTTATCAACCTCCGGCAATACAAGCGGCAAATCTTTTTCCTCAATTAAATGGGGCCGGTTGTCTTTAAAATAAACAGGTACAGGCTCTCCCCAGTAACGCTGACGGCCAAATATGGCGTCGCGCATCCTGAAATTTACTTTTGCCTTTCCGGCGCCAATTTCTTCCAGTTTGGCAATTACCGCCGCGGTTGCTTCCTTATAAGTTAAGCCATTAATGAAACCCGAATTGATGTAATGCCCTTCCTTGGTAGGATCGGCTTCGGCGTCAATTTTTTGTGTATCAAGTATCTGTATTACCGGCAAATTATAGTGTTTGGCAAAAAGGTAATCCCGCTGATCGCCGGATGGTACAGCCATTACCGCGCCGGTTCCGTATCCTGCCAAAACATAATCGGCTATCCACACCGGTGTTTTTTCACCATTCAGCGGATTAACCGCATAACTGCCTGTAAAAGCGCCGGAAACGGTTTTGGCGTCAGCCATACGTTCCAGTTCCGATTTCTTTTTAGCCTGGGTGATGTATGCTTCAATATCCGCCTTTTGTCCGGTGGTTGTTAATGAGGCCACCAGTTCATGCTCCGGCGCTATAACCAAAAAGGTGGTGCCAAAAATGGTATCAGCACGGGTGGTGAATACCTCTATGAATTGATCAGTAGTTATCAATTGGTGATTAGCCTGCTCATCATCAGTAAGTATTTCTAAATTCGTAATTCGTAAATCTAAAATCTGAAATCTAACACTCGCTCCCACACTTTTGCCTATCCAGTTGCGTTGCATTTCTTTTAATGGCTCGGGCCAGTCAATCGTATCCAATCCTTTTAACAGACGGTCGGCATAAGCGGTGATGCGCATGCTCCATTGCATCATTTTCTTTTGCTCAACCGGGAAGCCTCCACGTTCGCTGAAACCATCTTTTACTTCATCATTGGCCAGTACTGTACCTAAGGCAGGGCACCAGTTTACGGTACTTTCGCGCAGGTAGGTAAGACGGTATTTTAACAATTCTGCCTGCTGTTCGTTATTGTTCAGAGCTTTCCACTCATCAGCGGTAAAGCTTGAAACTTCCTCATCACATACTGCATTAATGCCGGCAGATCCCTTTTGCTCAAAATGTTCAACCAGTTTGGCAATTGATTCAGCTTTATCAGCATCTTTATTATACCAGCTGTTAAACAGCTGCATAAATATCCACTGTGTCCATTTATAATAATCGGGCGAGCTGGTACGCACCTCGCGGCTCCAGTCGAATGAAAAACCGATCTGATCAAGCTGACGGCGGTAGGTGGCAATGTTGTCTTCGGTAGTGAGCGCGGGGTGCCGTCCGGTTTGAATAGCGTATTGCTCCGCAGGCAGGCCAAAACTATCATAACCCATAGGGTGCAATACATTAAAACCTTTGAGCCTTTTATAGCGTGCAAAAATATCAGAAGCAATATAGCCCAATGGATGGCCAACATGCAAACCTGCTCCCGAAGGGTAGGGGAACATATCCAGTACATAATATTTGGGTTTGGTGGTTTTGTCTTCGGCTTTAAATGTTTGATGATCTGCCCAAAACTTTTGCCACTTTTTCTCTATATCCTTAAATTGATAGTCCATTTTCTTGTTTTCGCGTATGAGGTTGCGAAAATAAGAAAATCCCTATTAGTATGGTAGTGAATTGGTTGGAATATGTTGAAATGAGTTGTAATGGTTGTAAAGGTTTTAGTGGTTGTAATGGTTGTAATGTTGGAGGGTTGTAATGTTGATGACGGCTTTTTACTTTTTTCCCTGATTCCTGGCTCTAATATCCTGACTATTAATTCGTGTAATTAATTATCTATCCCGGTTAGGTGTTCAAACACCTGAAATGGCCGCTCGCGGTAATGTATAGTGAAATTAATTCTTATATAAAACATTGAATATCCGGCAGTTAATTTTTTATCTTAAAAAGCACAAAAGTGCTTTTTTTTCAATTATTCATGGTTTTTCGCGAATAATTGCATATTTTTAGTACGATAAATTATTAAAAAGTTCAAATACTTCCTGTCATGAAATACATAAAAAAATCAGCAATCGTATTGGCGGTAGCTTTAGGCCTGTTTTTTACAGCCTGTAACAAAAACTCCGGCTCGCTACCGCCCAAACAAAGCCCGGCGCAAACTTCGCCCGCTGCAACAGCGAGCGGCCAGGTGGCTTTAAACTTGTATAAAACAATAAGCGGCTCTTATGGCGGCGCCAATTTAAGTTCAGGGATAACAGCGCCGGCACTGGCTTCTAACAGTCCTTCAGGCGTCAATTTAAATGACCACAATCAAAACCAGGTATGCGGTTTCTTTATTGACCCGGCTATCAGTTACAGCACCAATATTGGTGATTCCATTAAATCTCAGAGCTTCGGAAGCTTTGCATTTTATTTTAAATGCAACGGGCCCGGCGGGAGCCATAACGGTTTAACCGTTACCGATTCGCTGTACACTGCCGGAACTGGTCCAGGTTATACCTTTGTTTATGACCTTACCCAGTATTATGACGTTACCGGTTTAAGTCCTGATAACAAGCATATCCACGTAGATGGCAACATCAAATCCTTTGTTGACTTAATTTATCCAAACAACCCGTCAAAATCGAGTTCTGTCCACAATGTTTTTCTATTAAATGGTTTGGTGATTGACCTTTCTAAAAATGCTGACATCACAGATGGTACAGCAACCTTTACTACACAGGGAAATATTGGCGCCACAACCTGGTACTTTACCGGAACTGCCCAATTTATCGGGAATCATAAGGTAAAGATTACAATATTAGGTACTACCTATACTGTTGATTTGCTTACCGGCAAAGTAACGGTTTGATAATATAACAGGAATAACCAATTTACGCCCTCTTCACCGAACCGAAGGGGGCTTTTTTATGCTGCTGATGAACGGCAGATTTCCGGTAGCGGGATGCCTTTTGCCTATTGAATTTAATTGAGCATTTTATGATCAATCAGCTTTTTATCTCACCCGCAAAATATATTTAACTTAGCCCCGGTTAATACAATTATCTTTAATACATTTGTTTAAACAAACAAAATACCTTACCATGAAAAGAAAACTAATACCAATATGCCTTTTACTTGCCGGCATAGCCATTATTTATTCAAGTTGTAAAAAAACAGCGGTCGCTCCATCGGGTCCGGCGCTTGCACCAACGGTAGTTGCCGGCCAGGTAGCGCTGAATATCAGCCAGTCATTGTTTGGCGGGTTCGGGGTTGATATATCCGGTGGTTTAAGTGCACCAACTACTTTTGCCGCACATACCAGTGGAAAAGTGCTGCAAAGCTTAACAAATCCTGATTGCAGTTTGCTTATCGATACAACGATGAGTTATACAGGCGCCGTTAATGGTGGTTCGGCCACAATAGCAGGAACTTTTAAATTCAGCTTTTCCTGTGCCAATAATGTGGTTTCCGGCTTTACTACTGTTGATACATTAGCTATTTCATTCACAAGTCCGGATAGTTCACTTACCTTCAGAGTAGGCGAAAATCTGACTTTGCTTAGTTTAAACCCCGCCAATCCAAACGCAAATTTGTCGCTGAATGGTTCATTGAATTCAAATGGAAGTTATCAATTTCTGACCGGTACTAAAAAAAGCGGCAACGAGATTTTTGATTATAGCCTCAAATCGTTAATTTTCAGTCCTGCTGCCGGTGATATTATTAGCGGTTCGGCAGCCTTCAAGACAAGCGGAAGCGGCCCTAAAGGGGTTTGGAATTACCAGGGAACAATTGTTTTCCTTGGGAACCATTTGGCCACGGTTACCATCAACGGTAAGGTATATAATGTAAACCTGCTAACCGGGGTTGTTAGTTAACAGGGAATATTTTATCAGAAAAAATATTAAAACCGTCCGTCTGTTCGAGGGTAAACAAACCCAAAAACAGACGGACGCTTTATTTTCATTGGCCTGAATAATATCCGCACTATAATTTCCCTCAATTTTATTGTATAATTGTTATACATGAAGAAACTCCTTACCAACCTTAATTTCCAGGTGATTACGGGCATTCTGTTGGGTATTGCCACCGGTTTTTTATTTCCCTCATTCGGGCCAACGGCAAAACTTATCAGCCAAACTTTTATCAGTTTAATAACCATGCTGATAGCGCCTATTATATTTTTCACCATAGTGCTGGGTATTGCAAGTATGAACGATATGAAAAAAGTAGGCAGGGTAGGCGGCAAAGCTTTGCTTTATTTCGAGATTGTGAGTACCTGCGCCCTTGTCATCGGGATGATAGTAGCCAATATATTAAGACCGGGAGACGGGTTTGTCAGCAAAATTGCCGCTGACAGTGCAAAACTGGCCGTTTACCAGAAGGCTGCCGCCGATATGCACTGGATGGATTTTGTAACCCATATAGTACCCCCCAATATTTTTGAGGCTTTTGCCAAAGGCGATATTTTACAGATACTTTTTTTTGCTATATTATTTGGCTTCGCCCTTAGCCATCTGGGCGAAACAGGACAAAACGTTATCGGTTTATTTGAGAACTTCAGCAAAGTGTTTTTCAAGATCATGAATATGGTAATGCGTGCGGCCCCTATCGGCGCTTTCGGCGGGATGGCCTATACCATCAGTACTTATGGCGTTAAAACACTGAAACCTTTGGGATTGCTGATGGGGTCGGTTTATCTGACCTCCATCTTTTTCATCTTTGGCGTGCTAAACCTTATCTGTTACCTGTATAAATTCAGTTTCTGGAAATACCTGGCCTTTATTAAGGAAGAAATATTATTAGTGTGGGGTACTTCCTCCTCCGAATCTGTACTCCCGGCCATGATGAATAAAATGGAGAAATTCGGCTGCTCACGGTCGGTTGTGGGGCTGGTGATCCCTGCGGGATATTCTTTTAATTTGGATGGCACGACTATTTATTTATCCATGTCGGTGATATTTTTGGCGCAGGTATTTCATATTCCGCTGACACTGATGCAGCAAATCACCATCATCGGGATACTCATGATTACATCCAAAGGCGCGGCAGGTGTAACGGGCAGCGGTTTTATAATATTAACTTCAACCCTGGCTGCCATAAAGATTATCCCGGCAGAAGGCGTTGCCATATTGCTGGGAGTTGACAGGTTTATGTCGGAAGCACGCGCCATAACCAATATGATAGGGAATGGTATTGCCACGATTGTGATTGCGAAGAGTGAAAATGAATTTAGCCCCCCGGCCCCATGAAGGGGGAGTTTTTGATTAGCATAACGAATTAATATTTCACCACATGAAAAGACTTTTTTTGCTATTTATAATATCACTCGTTGGTATCCAGGTAAATGCACAAAACGAAACTTATTTTCCATTTGAAGCTAAAGGTCACACTGGCTTTGATTCATTTACTGAAAAATGGTATTCTGGTCAACTTTCCGCGTTGAGGGAGCCTGTATTGCTTACGGATCGAAGCGAAAAGGAGATTTACAGATTTACCTGGCTAAGAACGTTTCACCATCCGGTGGCTATAAGAATCGAGAAAAATGGCGACGCTTATATTTTATACTGGAAAGTATGTGATGGTGCAGGTGGTTACGAGCCCGGTAAATTGATTATTGACAAACAAAAAGAGATTAGCAAAGCAAGTTGGGATAAATTCATGCAAAAATTTATGATGATAGGTTTTTGGGCGATGGACACTCGTGAAAAGGAATTGGGTAACGATGGAGCACAATGGATTTTGGAAGGAAAATTAGCGAACAAATATCATGTCGTGGAAGCATGGAGTCCCCGTTCGGGTAATTATTATGAATGCTGCGATTTTTTGATAGGCCTAACTGACCTTAAAATTAAACCTGACGAGAAGTACTAATCATTGTTGGGTAAATAAATAGGCGCATTTTAAATCTAAAAGTCTATGTTTTTAAATCGGTTTTTAAAGTGTCCACTACCGGGGGAGATTTAGAGGGGGCTAATTGTAAAAATATTCCCCCTTTAGGGGGTAAGGGGGCTTTTTTTTTTTAGCTTTGCGCTACAAAATTAATAAATCAATGAGCGTTCTCGTAAATAAAGATTCTAAGGTTATAGTTCAGGGTTTTACAGGTAACGAAGGTACATATCATGCATCGCAGATGATTGAGTATGGTACGCAGCTTGTAGGCGGTGTTACGCCGGGCAAAGGCGGTCAGAGCCACCTCGACAGGCCGGTATTTAATACCGTTGCTGATGCGGTTGCAAAAACCGGCGCCGATGTATCCATCATATTTGTGCCCCCTGCTTTTGCAGCCGATGCAATAATGGAAGCTGCCGAAGCCGGTATAAAGGTAATTGTATGTATCACCGAAGGTATCCCGACAAAGGATATGATTATGGTGAAGGAATATTTAACCGATAAGGATGCACGACTCATCGGGCCAAACTGTCCTGGTATTATCACTGCGGATGAAGCAAAAATTGGTATTATGCCGGGCTTCATTTTCAGAAAAGGCAATGTTGGCGTGGTTTCAAAATCAGGCACTTTAACTTATGAGGCCGTTGACCAGGTGGTTAAGGCCGGTTTGGGTATCACCACTGCTATAGGCATTGGCGGCGACCCGATCATCGGTACGCCAACCAAAGAAGCTGTTGAACTGCTGATGAATGATCCTGAAACACATGGCATCATTATGATAGGCGAGATAGGCGGCGGCATGGAAGCCGAAGCAGCCCGCTGGATAAAAGCAAATGGCACTAAGCCTGTTGTAGGTTTTATCGCCGGTCAAACAGCCCCTCCGGGACGTCGTATGGGTCACGCCGGCGCGATAGTTGGCGGAGCAGATGACACAGCCGCAGCAAAAATGAAAATCATGCGCGAATGCGGTATCCGTGTTGTGGAATCTCCTGCGGAGATCGGCGCCGCAATGGCAGAAGAACTTTTGAAGAGAGGTTAAAGGCGAAAGGTAAAAGCCGAAAGGTTTTTTACTTCAATAATTCAGACATTCAATAATTCAATAATTAAAAAGATCCTGGTTTTGGCCGGGATTTTTTATTTTTAGGGTGAAAATTCCTCCTTTTCTGTCATCCTGAACGCAGTGAAGGATCTTCTACGCCATACTTGCGGACTATGCATGACGGACTATGCACGGCGGCAACATGCACGGCGTAGAAGATCCTTCGCTGCGCTTAGGATGACAGGGGGGATAGTCAAATCAATGCCAATATCCTCTTCAAAACAAATTAAACCAAGCCCTTTTTCGCCGCTACCGTAAGCGTCCTCGCATGTGGTCCGCATGCCCGGTATCCGATATGCCTGACAATAGTAAAGTTGGTTACTGGTTAAGGTGTAATAAAACGAGGTAAATGCATGGCGGATAGTGTATTGCGTTTACTTAGCAAGCGGGCCATCCCGATAAATCGGGGCTGCAGCGATGGTTTGTTTTTTAAACATTTGATTTGCAGTATATTATATACACGTAATTACGTCCGGGCAATTATTTTCAAACCTGTATCTTTTTTGAGAAAATATTTGCGACTTTTAGGAGAAAGAAAAAATTATGAAGGGAATTGTTTTTTTGACTTTATGTTCGGGCATCTTGATAGCAGGTTGTAAAAAAGATGCAGGTCAAAAAAGCAACACGACTGTAATACAGGATACAACATCAACCATTGTAGGAACACTGCCGCATGTTCCCGCCGATTCGCTCCGTGGTGTGAATTGGGCCTGCGATGGTGACAACTTTAGCGATGGGATTTTGGTATTAAGTGGTTTAACCTCATCCGACAGCTATTCCACAGTCACGTCCAAAGCGAACGATATACTTTCGGGGATACAAGCCAACACCGGGGCCAATACCATTCGTATTCCGGTTAACTACACCACCGTGGCAACAAGCTGGTGGGGTTCTTACACAGGTGTTATTGACGCGGCCGTAGGGAAGAATATGAATGTTATACTGGGTTGCTGGGAGGGGGCATCATCAAAAGATGGGCAAATAGATAATAATGCGCAGTTTTGGTCCATGTGGCAAATTATTGTAAATAAATATAGCAGTAACCCGCATGTTTTTTTTGAGATATTTAACGAACCACACGGCTATACACTTACCGATTGGACAGCTATTTGTACCAGTTGGCTAAGTAAATACCCGGCAGCTTCCCAAACCCATGTACTTGTTGATGGTACATCTTACGCTCAGGACATTACGGGGGTAGGCGCCGACAGCCGTTTGAAGAGCTGTCTGTTATCTATCCACGATTACAATTTCTTCAGTAATGGCACGCTTACAACATCTGCACAATGGGAAAACAGGTTAAGTGGCAACGTTGGGCTTTATGGCAGCAGGGCAGTACTTACCGAATTCGGCGATACAATGAATAGTGGTATAAATTATACCGGAGCTATAGGCGGCAGCTCTGATATTGCCTATATTCAAGGGTTAACTAACGAACTGCGCACATTGGGCATGGGCAGTGTTTACTGGCCCGGCATACGCAACGGCGACGGTTATGCGATGGAATCACTTATCGGCACCACAGTTACAAATACCAACGCTTCTGGCTTAAGCCGATTAAAGTTTGCCTGGGGCGCGGGTGCAGGTGGTACTGATGTGTTTTATTCCGGGGCCTATTACCGCTTCCTGAATGTAAATAGTGGAGAAGTGATGGATGTTAATGGCGCGTCTGCAGCCAGTGGTGCCAGCATTATCCAGTGGCCTCAAAACGGCGGGAATAACCAGCAATGGGCGGTATCCGCTAATGGAAGTTATTACACAATTACAAACCGCAATAGCGGCGATGTATTGGATGTAAACGGTGCTTCAACAGCTGACGGTGCAGGTATAATTCAATCGCCATCGAATGGTGGAAATAATCAGCAATGGTCACTTACATCGGTTTCAACAGGAGTTTATAAAGTCACCAACCGAAATAGTAGCCTGATTCTGGATGTAAGTGGGACAGATATTTTACAAAAGGCATCGGGTGGTAGTAATAGCCAGCAATGGCAAATTATTCAACAATAGTATTCACCGCTACCGCAAGCGGCAGCGATGGAAGTTTTCCTTTTCTGTCATCCTGAGTCCCAACCAGGGGCAAGCCTGGAAAAAACAGTAATGACGGATGAAGGTGTAAAAGCCGGAAATGTTTGTTAAAAGCTTAATCTTGCAAAAAAACAAGGCAAGCTATAACCCGTATATTTCATTGGGGC
>JBIOHE010000108.1:0-12508 GCA_044448725.1 Sphingobacteriales bacterium
ACTTTATTTTAAGGGATACCGTTCCGGTTTACCCGGACACCCTGGTTTGGCTCAGCGATTTTTCGTATGCCGCAAATGAGCCAATGACCGAAAGTTATTTCTCGCATCCGGCCTACCGCAACTACCCTGTTGTTGGGGTAACCTGGCGCCAGGCACGTGCATTTGCCTTATGGCGCACACGCTATAACGAGGCCTATAAAGAGAAAAGACACCTGGCAACACGTTCACCTTACAGATTGCCAACCGAAGCTGAATTTGAATATGCAGCACGCGGCGGAAGGATTGGCACCGACTATCCATGGGGCGGTCCGTATATAAAAAATGCGAAAGGCTGTTTACTGGCAAACTTTAAACCCGGCCGCGGTAACTATACCGACGACGGCGGCGCTTATACCGTAAATGTAAAATCATATTTCCCCAATGACTACGGCCTTTATAATATGGCCGGAAATGTAGCCGAATGGACCTCGTCGGCATTTGACGAATCAGCATCCAGTTTTGTTCATGACCTTGCGCCAACATTGGAATATGAAGCCAAACCAAGCGACCCCGCTGTGTTAAAACGTAAAGTTGTAAGGGGCGGATCATGGAAAGATATTGGCTATTTCCTTCAAAATTCAACGCGTACCTTTGAGTACCAGGATACTGCAAAATCGTATATCGGCTTCCGTTGTGTAACCCACTATTTAGGCCGCGACATTAAAGATAAAAGATAAGCAAACAAAAAATCAAGTATAAACAAACCTTTTTTAATTATTATGGGCGGGAAGAAACAACCTTACGGAATTAATAATATCGTGTCATGGGGCGCAACAGTCGTTATTATCGGGCTGATGTTTAAGATCCTCCACTGGCCGGGAGCTACCTATTTTATTGCCGGCGGTTTATCTACCGAAGCAATATTGTTTTTCCTGCTGGGTTTTCAACGGGATGAAAAGGAACTTGACTGGAGACGCGCTTATCCTGAACTGGATGAAGATTTTGACGGTGACCTGCCAAAATCAACTGCAAAAAAATTAGGCGGCGGCGATAGCTTTTCAAATACTGCTGCTTTAGACCAAATGCTTGCTGAAGCAAAGATAGGACCAGAACTGATTGGCAGCCTTGCAAGCGGTTTGAGGACTTTTGGCGACAAGGTAAATTCCATTTCGCGGGTTACTGATGCAGGCGATGCTACGGTAGCATTCACCAACAAAGTGAAACAGGCGACTGCCAGCTACGATAGCCTGAACAGTGCTTTTGAAAAAGCATCAGTAAACTTAAATGAAATTGCCAGTACCAATATCGATTCAAAATCGTACCACGACCAGGTAAATAAGATGGCTAAAAATCTTACGCAGCTAAATGCAGTTTACGAACTTGAATTGCAGGATTCGAGCAATCATTTAAAATCGATGAACAAATTTTACCAGGATATGTCAGCTACTGTACAAAATTTCAATGCTTCGGCCGGAGATGCGAAACAGTTTAAAGATGAGGTTGGCCGCCTGGCAAAAAATCTGTCAACATTGAATTCAATATATGGTAACATGCTTTCGGCCATGAACCAGCCACGTGTTAATAGTTAAAATAAAGGGGTTGATCGTTAAAAACATAACATTTAAAACACATGGCTGGAGGTAAGCAAACCCCAAGACAACGAATGATAGGTATCATGTATCTGGTGCTTTTAGGCCTTATTGCCCTGAGTGTACCGGATAGTTTGATGGATGCCTTTAAGAATATAAAAGTAAGTCTGGATACATCAAGGGATAATGTGAAAAAGGGGATTAACGATACGTACTCCACTTTTAAGAGCACTAAACTTAAAGACGAACCGGTGAGAGCGGCGCCTATTTTGGAAAAGGCCCAGCGTGCCAGCAAAATAGCCGATGCATTAAATGATTATGTGCAGGCTTTAAGGGATACCTTAATGATAGCAGGGGATGGTGTAGATGCCAATACTAATGACGTAGGGGCCCGCGAAAATCTTGATATTTCGCCCCGTGTGATGATCACCAATAAACACGGCGAAGTGCTGCGCCAGAAGATTATTGATACGCGCCAGCAATTGCTGGCCCTGTTGGACGACAAGGAGAAAAAAGGTATCAATTTCTCACTCAATGCGGACGCGCCGATACAAAACTCCGGTCCGCAAAAATCATGGGAAGAAGCTTATTTTGGTGATGGTATCCCCTTAGGGGCTACGTTAACAACCCTTGCTAAGATACAGACAGATACAAAAAATGCTGAAAACGAAGTTGTAAAAAAAATATTAGGCAGAGTGGATCAGGCATTGGTTAATTTGGATACCTATAATGCAGTGGCAGTTGCGCCAACAAGTTATGTATTGGTTGGGCAGCCTTATACGGCCGATGTTTTTTTAACGGCTTCTGATTCGAAAATAGTGCCGGATATAAGGGTGGGTGGTTCAGCCCTCCCGACTGAAGCAGGCAAGGGTAAATATGTTGGAAGTACCAGCACCGAAGGTCAGCATACATGGTCAGCTGTAATTCATGTAAAACAAACCGACGGAACATTTAAAGATTATAAAACGCCAGACCAAACATACATGGTTGCAAGACCTTCTGCTGTTGTATCACCAGACAAAATGAACGTATTGTACATTGGGTTGCCAAACCCTGTTTCAATTTCTGCCCCGGGTATTGCTGCAAAAGATCTTAAAGTAAGCATGACTGGCGGTAGCATAAGTGGTTCGGGTGAACATTGGACAGCTAATGTGACATCTATAGGGCAGGCCACTATTAATGTTTCGGGCGAATTAACAAAAGGGAAAACCTCAATGTTAGGCAGTACGATGTTCCGTGTTAAACGTATCCCCGACCCCAAGGCTGAGTTTGCCGGGAAAAGCGGCGGTAATACCAGCGCTGCAAATATCAGGGCACAGGACAGGGTATTTGCTAAACTCGATAATTTTGAATTTGATGCAAAATTCAGCGTAACACGTTTTACATTGATGATTGCCAAACCCCGCCAGGATGTGATTACATATTCCACCTCCGGGAATGAATTGTCAGCCCAGATGAAGACATTAATTAACAGCGTAACGCCTGGTACTACGGTTATTTTTAAAGATATTATTGCAGTAGGTCCTGATGGTTCACCGAGGGGACTTGATCCTATTGCTTTAAGTGCAAATTAAAATACTATGAAAAGGAAAATTTTAATTGTTGTATTGTGCTTAGCATGTGTAGCATCTTTTGCGCAAACCAAAAAGAGGAGACCTAAGAAAAAACCTGCTCAAACAACGAAGCAACGAACTGCGGTAAATAATGGCAGCAGCACTACCAGTGCAAAGCCATTAAGTGATACTACTAAAAAAGTAGCGGCTATACCGACAAAACCTTTTGACAGGCCTCTCGACGGTTATTATAAAAAGACCAATATTTTAAGCGCGAAAGTTACGCCTTATCCAAATCTGCGCGAATCGGATGTGGCTTTGGCAAAACGGATATGGCGCGAAATTGATGTACGCGAAAAAATGAATGCATACCTTGTTTCACCAAAACAAAGGTTAATTGACGTTTTAATGGATGCCATTGCGGCAGGGGAACTTACGGCATACGACCCCGCCCCAAACAAAAGTGATCCTGATGGCGACGGTTTTTCGACACCTTTGACTCCGGCACAGGCGAAAAATAAAATGGCCGATAGCGTGGTGGTGGATAAAATTGATAAAAATACCGGCGAAAAAATTGGTTCTACAATAAAGGCCGGTGAGTTTAACCCTGATAGCATTTTAAAATTCAGGATAAAGGAAGACTGGATATTTGATAAACAACGCTCGGTATTTGAACCCCGCATAATAGGCATAGCACCAATGGTTAAGCCAAGGGCGGGTAGCGTTAGTTTGGATTACCAGCCTGCATTCTGGATTTATTTCCCTGAAGCCAGACCGATATTGGCAGTTAAGGAAGTGGTTAGCCGCGACAATGATAATACAGGTTTGAGCTTTGACGATATATTTATGAAGAGAATGTTTACGAGTTATCTTGTAAAGCAATCGAACGATAAGAATGACCGTATCAAAGATTACAAGGACGGTATCGACAGGCTTTACGAATCGGAACGGATAAAGAAATCCCTGATGGATTGGGAGCTTAACTTGTGGCAGTATTAATGTTAGAGATTAGAGGTTGGAGATAAGAGATTAGTTTCAAAATATAAAAAGCCCTTGCAGATATCATATTTGCAAGGGCTTCTTCTTTTAATCGGGTTCGGTTGCCCAATAGCCAGTCTTTAAGTTTTTGAAGCGAAATAAGTCACAATAGCTTTTGAAATTTTAAGGTTTACCACTTCCTGCAATTCTTCTTCGGTTGCTTCCCGGATTTTTTTAACCGACTTAAAATACTTTAGTAGTTTTTCGGCGGTGGTTTTGCCTATTCCTTCAATGAGTTCGAGCTCGGTGGCGAGTGTGCCTTTATCCCGTTTTTTACGGTGGAAAGTAATACCAAAGCGGTGTGCCTCATCCCGTAAATACTGGATCACTTTTAATGTCTCCGATTTTTTATCAAGGTATAATGGGTATTGGTCGCCGGGGTAATACAGTTCTTCGAGCCTTTTGGCAATTCCTATTATCGTCACCTTTTTGTCGATCCCCAATAATTTAAGGCTTTTTACAGCAGAAGACAGCTGTCCTTTCCCGCCGTCAATAACAATAAGCTGTGGTAGTTCCGTGCCCTCATCAAGCATACGTTTGTAGCGCCTTAATACCGCTTCTTCCATGGTCGCAAAATCATCAGGGCCTTCTACTGTTTTTACGTTAAAGTGCCGGTAATCCTTTTTCGAAGGTTTGCCGTCCCTGAAAACCACAATAGCCGAAACCGGATATTTACCCTGGAAATTGGAGTTATCAAAACATTCAATGTGCCGGGGCAGCTGGTTCATCCGCAGGTCCTTCATCATTTGGGTCAACAGCCGTTCGGTGCGTATTTCGGGATTTAGTTTTTCATACTGGTCTATTTTCTCTTTTTTGAAGAACTGTACGTTCTTTTGAGAAAGGTCAAGCAATTTTCTTTTTTCGCCCAGTTTAGGAACAGTGAATTTTATAGACTGGTCGTCAAGGCCGATGTCAAAAGGTACGATGATCTCCTTTGAATGACTTTCATACCTGGTCCTGAACTCCGAGATGGCGAGGGTCAGCAATTCTTCGTCGCTTTCGTCGAGCCGTTTTTTCAGCTCGATGGTTTGGGTTTGTATGATGGTGCCGTTCATCACCTTCAGGTAATTAACAAAAGCGTATTTCTCGTCGGAAGCTATACCAAAAACATCCACATCCGTAATGGACGAATTAACAATGGTTGATTTGCTCTGGTAATTTTCAAGCAGCTCGAATTTTCTTTTCAGGCGGTGGGCCTGTTCATAATTCATATCAGCTACCGCCTGTTCCATATCTGCTTTAAGTGTACGAAGCACCGCGCTGATTTTTCCGCTTAAAATATCTTTTATCTCCTCAATGCTGCGGTCATAGTCCTCTTCGGCCTGGTAATTTTGGCAGGGGCCTTTGCAATTGCCCAACTGGTATTCAAGACAAACCTTAAATTTCCCTTTTTCGATATTTTGCGGGGTAAGCTGCAGGTTGCAGGTGCGCAGGGGGTAGGTTTCTTTTATCAGCCCAAGTATATTGTGCATCATACTTACCGATGCATAAGGCCCCAGGTATTTTGAGCCGTCGCGAACGATGCGGCGGGTATAGAATATGCGCGGGAAATGCTCGTTTTTTATGATGATCCAGGGATAGGTCTTATCATCCTTGAGCATTACATTATACCTTGGCTGATGCTTTTTTATCAGGCTGTTTTCCAGCAGCCAGGCGTCAACTTCAGTATCAACAATGGTAAAGGTGATATCCCTGATCTTTGAAACCAGTACCCTGGTTTTGGCATTTACATTGGCGTCCTTATTAAAATAGGAAGTAACGCGGTTGCGCAGGTCTTTGGCCTTGCCAATATAGATCAGTTCTTTTTCGTCATCCCAAAATTGATAAACTCCGGGGTTATGGGGAATATCTTTTAAGGCTGTCCTGTAGTCAAACACTTTGTTCATTAGTACGCGAAATCATTGGTCATTGTGTCATTGGTCATTGGGTCGTTGCGTGAAAGCAAATGCAATAATTTCAACCTTCGCCGTTGTTGGTTTGTCTCCAACAACATGGACAGTTTTTGAAACGGGAATTCGTGAGCCGGCATTGTACTTCATTTTAAGATAGCGGTACTTGTTGGTGACAACACCAACAAGGGCGAAGAAAGTTTTCGGCCAATTGGTACACCTCCAAATCTTCAAGATTATAGTAACTCATTTATTGTTTTTTAAGTCAAATTGTCTTCAACTATGCACCAATGAACTAATGAACCAGTGAACTAATGAACCAAATCAGAACCCCAATTTTTTATCCACTTCACCGGTACCCTGTTGCTGCTGTTTATAGGCATTGCAATCCAATGTAATGTTCACACCGTTTTTGGGCGGATCAAAATCAACATTCTTTTTTATGCCCAATGCGGGGTTGGCATAAACCTTTTGCATAAACAAGGCAAAAACGGGCAGTGCAGAATTAGCGCCTTCCCCAAGCCGGGTAGAAAAGAAATGGATGTCGCGGTCTTCGCAGCCTGTCCATACGCCGGTAACCAATTGCGGGGTAACGCCCATGAACCAGCCGTCGGAGTTGGTTTGCGTGGTGCCCGTTTTACCGCCGATAGGGTTAGTCAGGTGATATTTATATTGCAACCTCGATCCTGTGCCATCCTCTATTACACCTTTCAGCATGTAGGTCATCACATAAGCGCTTTGGGCATCCATAGCCTGTACCACTTTTGGTGTATGGGTATAAATAACATTGCCGTTTTTATCTTCGATCCGTAGGATGAAAGTAGGCTCGGTCCAGGTACCGTGGTTGGCAAAAACCGAGTACGCGCCGGTCATATCAAACACCGAAGCGTTAAATGTTCCCAGGCAAATGGACGGATAGGCCGGCACATCGCTGGTGATCCCCATTTTTTTTATGAGTTCCATTACCGGTGTTGGCTTTACTTCATTCATCACATAAGCAGCTATCCAGTTCTGCGACCAGCCAAGGGCCCTTCTCAGCGTTATCGCGCCAGGCAGTAAGTCGGATTTGGATTGTGCAGGGGTCCAATCCTCGCCATAACCTTTAATTGTTACCGGTACATTATCTACTTCCATGCAGGGCGAGAACCCGTTTTCAATGGCTACTGAATAAGTAAATGGCTTTGCTGTTGAACCTACCTGCCTTGTTCCTTCTTTTACCTGGTCGTATTTAAAATGTTCGAAGTTTGTGCCGCCCACCCATGCTTTTATATAACCGGTGGTGGGGTCCATGCTCATTAATGCATTGCGGAGCATTAATTTACAATATACTATGGAATCAATAGGTTTCATTACGGTATCAATATTGCCGCGCCAGGTGAAAAGCTCCAGGCTGTCGGGCGTGTTAAAATTCTCCCGTATTTCATCATCCGATTTCCCTTCGTCTTTCATTTCCTTGTAGCGGTCTGACCGGTACATGCCCGCATCAAGCAGTAATTTAAAGTTTTTGATAGTTTTCCAGCGGCTCACCCCTTTCCACTGATCATTAAACTGTCCCTGAAGGACACGCATATATTCACGTTGCGATTCTTCGGCGTATTGCTGCATCGTAGCATCAATGGTCGTATATATTTTTAAGCCGTCGCGGTCAAGGTCATAAGGCGTACCATCAGATTTAGTGATATTCTGATCCTTAAATATTTTTTGAATTTCCTGTTTCAGCACCGCCCTGAAATAGGGGGCAAGGCCGGCATTATGGTCCATGGGATTAAAGTTGAGCCCTAATTGTTTTTTCTTCAACTCCTGTAACTGTCCCTCACTTAAAAATCCTTGTTTGGTCATCAGTTCTAAAACTACATTGCGGCGCTTCAAAGCCCTGTCCGGGTGCCTGATAGGCGAATAAGTCCCCGGTCCTTTAACCATCCCTATTAATAACGCGGCCTGGTCGGGTGTCAGCTTATCGGGCGTTACGTTAAAATAGGTATGCGCTGCCGATTTAATGCCAAAAGTATTGTAGGCGCCAAAGTCAACCTTGTTTAAGTACATCGTCAGGATCTCCTGTTTAGTATAACGGCGCTCTAATTCCACAGCAATTATCAATTCCTTTAGTTTTTGGGTGATACGTACAAATGGGTTATGTGAGCCCCCGCCCGAAAATAGATTTTTTGCCAGTTGCTGGGTTATGGTGCTGGCGCCCTGTTTTGAGCCGAAGAGATTTAATAAAACTATAGTGAATGAGCGCTGGAAATCTATACCGGAGTGTTGATAGAAGCGGGTATCTTCCGTTGCGACGAGTGCGTTTACCACATTTGGCGATAATTGCGCATAAGTAACGCTCGAACGGTTTTCCACAAAATAGGTGCCCAACACCACTTTGTCCGATGCTATTACTTCAGTGGCCTGGTTGCTTTTTGGGTTTTCCAGGTCGCGGAAAGTTGGCAACGGCCCGAACAGATTGAAAAAGGTTGCAATAAGCAACAGTATAAAAAATGCAAAACAACCGATAACCGTTTTCCATAAATACCAGTTATATCTTTTGATGTCCTGCGGCGCAAATTTTTTAATAATCATTTTCAGTAGTTTTTCTGATAGTAATCAATATAACTGTCTAATGTTTTTTTGTCTGCTAATTTATCCAGATTTTGTTGGGTAATAATAAAAAAGCTGTAACTATCCTTTGGCACCTTCATAATTTCAGGCAGCAGCGGGATAATTTGCCTTGCGTAATCTTTCACACCATCAAGTGAAAAGAAACGGCCGACAAATATCAGCTGGTTATTCCCCTCAACAACTATTAACTGGTGTTTTATGCCTTTACCCGCATAGTTAGCGCGGTTGAACTGCCCTATTCCAAAACGCGATGAGGCTACATTAGTTGTGCCGCTGCTCACATTTACAACAAAGTAATAATTGGTGCTGTCGTTCAGTGAAAATATAGAAGGTTCAATAACGGGTAAATTAATTGCGGTTTGATCGGGTTTGCTTACCGAATCGGTTTTTGTAATTAAGGCCTGCCCCGGCGTCAGTACCGAATCGACTTTTATTACCGCCTGTCTTTGTGTAGTTGCAGAATCAGGTTTTTTAATTACAGGTTTATTTACTGGTGTAACATTTACCTGTTGAGCCGGTTTGTTTGCTGCAACTGCAACAGGTTTCTTTTCCGGTAAGCCTTCTCCGGGTTTTGTTGCAAAGACTGGTGTTGGCCTTAAAGGGTGCCTGTAAGGCGCCTGCTCCTGTAAATCCTGGGCAAGGGTAAACGGAACCTCATTCGGGTCTTCATTTTCCAGTACAATATTCCTTGCCTGCAGTTCTGCCTGGTTCGCATCGATATAGGCAAGTTGTTTGTTAACCAATGGTGTTATCAGCCCGTCATTCGGATATTTTTTAGTCAGTTGCTGCAAACTATCCCTAAATGGTGTGGCTTTTTCAAAATGCCCCGCGGCTATCGTCCGCAGGTAATATAGCTGCGCCGACAATTTATTGTCAGGATATAATTTTATTAGTTCCGGCACACTTTTAATAACTTCCTTGTAGTGTTTGTGTGCATACAAATCAAAAACAATATTGTAGGCCTGTGTAAATTCCGCATCCGCATCCTCCAGTTTCTTTGCATAATCAGGATCTGATATTATTTTTGCGAAAGGGGTTTCCGCATAATTTTTCAGCAGTATATTTTTATACCGGTCGGATTTTGCCGGGTCCACCTCGCTATAAAGCCTGTACAAACTATAATAAACGGCAGGATTATTCGGATTATCCGGAAAGCGGCGCAACACCAGCTCATAAGTGGAGATTGCCTCCTTTTTATCATCTAAAATATCCCTGTAAAAATTTCCGACATCTATATATGCATTATAAACCCGGACATTAGATTGCGCAAGGAGATCGGGGTTTAGTGGAAGGTCCTGTACCAGGTTTTTCCGGTAACGCCCGGCATTCATTGTAGTTTTATTGTTTTGGGCGCTATTAACAGGCGCATCAGGGTCATTCGCCTGAGTTGAGCCTGCGGAATTAGCAGTTATGTCGCTGCTTGAGCGGGTACTCCTGCGCCAGTTATCTTCGGGTTTTCGGCTGCCCCATTTCTGTTTAAAGTCAGTAAATCCCTGCCCAACGGCAGTGGCGTTATCAAAATAAAAGGTGCCCCCACTGCGCGAAATGCCACCCTGCGGACCTCCACTGCTGTTACCGGCAGATGCGTTTCCTGCGGC
Organism: Sphingobacteriales bacterium; assembly: GCA_044448725.1. Classification (GTDB taxonomy): domain Bacteria; phylum Bacteroidota; class Bacteroidia; order Sphingobacteriales; family Sphingobacteriaceae; genus Mucilaginibacter. The sequence continues at coordinate 10,254 of JBIOHE010000108.1, forward strand.
GGCATTTGCAGCAGCCTGCTGCTGCAAAATTTCATCGTCAACCATTTTGTCAATCAGGGCCGAGCGGGTTTTCTCGTCCATCCTGGCCAAAGCCTGTAAAGTATCTTCGCGGGTAATAATCTGCAGGCGGTCGGCAAGTAAGGCAAGGTTACTGCTTTTCTTCTGTATGCCCTGGTATCCCGGATAATTGGTTGGGAGAGTGGTTAAAGTACTGTCGTAATATTTTTTGGAACGCAGGTAATCGGCTTTATTGTTAAAATAAATTTCAGCAAGGCGCAAATAAGCGAGGCCTTTTTGATCCTGATTCCTGACACCGGCTTTTATAGCTAACTTATAATATTTTATGGCCTGGTCAATGTTTTTTTCAGCCATGTAAATTTGAGCGGCCTGGTAATAGATCTGGTCGTTAAACTCTTTGTTGTTGGGGTTTTGCAACAGGCCGAGCAGTTTGTCAACCCTGTTTATTTTAACCCCGTTTTGGGTGTCTTCAATGCGGATCAGGTTTAAACTGGCATTAAAAGCCATTTCGAACAAGGCATTACTTTTAGCAATCTGACTATAGTTTGCAGCTGCTTCACGCGGTTTATTGTTTAGTTCCTGTAACTGCGCCAAAATAAAGGTCCAGCGAAGCTTTTGGGTTTCGCCATGGCAATAACGTATCGCCTGCTTTGCCATTTCCTCTCCGTCAGTATAGTCCTGCACGTCAATATCATACTGTAATTTGGTGGCGTAAATGTCAGCATTAACCCTTTTTTTAGGATTGATACTTTGGATTGCTGTGTCAATAACAGGTTTCGCCTCGGCTAACTGGTTCAGGTACATCAGCGTCCTGGTTTTCCAGATCAGGCCTTCCTGGAAAAGCTTTTTCTCTTTTGGAAAAGAGCGGACCACGTAACTGAAATATTCAACCGCATTGAAGTAATTCCCTTCAAGGTAGTTGGCTTTGCCCAACACCAGGTAAGCATCACCAATGTAATGGCTTTGCTCTTTAATGGTGATAATCCTATTGCCTTTGGCTATAGCTAATTCCAGGTCTTTATCAGGCGTTGTTGTTTGAGGGGTGGTATCCTGGTAAACACTTAATATTTCATTATAATTATCAACAAACGAGGTGGCATAACTTTCCTGTTTTTGCCGGAGGATCTCATTGGCGTTGAAAAGTATATTGTACCGTGCGGTAATGTTTTGCATGCCGCGGTTAAACCCGCTTTTTTTTTCGAGCGAGCAGCCCGTTGCGATAAGTATCGCAGCAAAGCACGGGATAGTTAAATATTTAAATGCCGAAAAAATGGAAACTTGCCTCAATTTAAAACGGGGTGAAAAAGCCTTTGCTAATTTAACAACATTTGTGCAATAGGTTTAATAAATTTGCACATGGGCAAAGATGAGCAAAAAGAAGACGAAAACACAGGAAATGGCTATATAAAATATAGCGGGATAGGTTTCCAGATGATAGCTATTATAGGCGCATTTACCTACGCAGGCTATAAAATTGATGAATCGTACCAGCATACTACAAAGTGGGTAACGGCCATCCTTTCACTTACGGGTGTTTTTATATCTTTGTACGTTATTATAAGGTCGGTAAAAAGCTAAATAAACGCATCATCAATGAAAATTACTACTGTTATTCTTGCATTCCTTTTGTTTGTCATCATTATTGCCCTGCCACCTGCGGCCCTGCAATATGCAGACAACACCAGTTTGCTCACCACCGGTTTTTGGACAATGTTCATTTTTATGTCGGTGTTTACATTTTTGGTTTTGATGCTGATGCTGGTGGTTAAGCAAAAAAACCATGAATATTTTACCCAGGCTTTCCTTGGCGGTACAACCCTTAAGATATTGGCTTTTTTAATTTTTATATTCCTTTTCGGGGCTAAAAACGCTGCAAACAAGCATGTTTTTTTGCTTGATTTTATTTACATATATTTATTAAATACCGCCTTTGAAATTTATATTTTGTTGCGTAACTTGCGGCCTGAAAATTTAAGGTAGAAAACTTCATTTAGATGGATATTAGCTCGATTTTGAACTTAAAACTTTTTAGAAAATCGCTGATTTGTGCGTTTTTTTTACTCGCAGGCACATTTTCAATCTCCGCTTTTGGTCAGGAAAAGGCCCCTGATGGACAGGAAAAGAAGTTTGACGCCAAAGAAACAATACTTGAACATATTGGTGATTCGCACTCGTGGCCGGTAATGCTTCCGTTTGTTTCCGAGAAGTCCATTCCCCTTCCTGTTATATTATATACC
>JBIOHE010000109.1:0-12318 GCA_044448725.1 Sphingobacteriales bacterium
CCTATGGGATGTATCGCCAGGAATGACAACGTCCCATAGGGACGTAGGGTTGGTAGAAAAATGGATGCGGTTAAAAGCGTTCCATCGGAACGCATGGTGAGAAAACGCGACATTTTTATTTGCACCCGTAACCGGTTGATTGGATTAGATTTAAATTGTTATATAATGTTCAATAACAGAATTTTCCGCTTAATGAGGGGTACAAAACCAATTGCCTGGGTTTGCCTGTTGGCCTTGCTGACATTGGTAAGCAGCTTCAATATTCCCCCTACCTATAAAATGGCCAAGCTGAAATACAACGGCGGCGGGGACTGGTATGGCGACAGGACTGCTTTGCCCAACCTGATAAAATTTTGCAATGAGAATTTAAAAACAAACTTTCAGCCTGAAGACGAGGTGGTTGACGTTGGCAGCGCCGAACTGTTTAACTATCCTTTTGTTTTTATGACAGGGCATGGCAACGTTATATTCTCAAACCAGGAAGCGCTCAACTTACGGAAGTATTTAGCAGGTGGTGGTTTTTTGCATATTGATGATAACTACGGACTGGACCAGTTTATCCGTCCGCAGATGAAAAAAGTATTCCCGGAGCTTGATTTTGTTGAGCTGCCCTTAAACCATCCTATCTATCATCAAAAGTACAGCTTCCCGCTGGGCCTGCCTAAAGTACATGAGCATGATGCTAAACGGGCGCAAGGTTTTGGTTTAATTTATAAAGGCAGGTTGGTTTGTTTTTACGACTATCAATGCGACTTGGGGAACGGATGGGAAGACTTTGGCACTTATGCCGGCGATACCCAGGAGACCCGGATAAAAGCTTTAAAAATGGGCGCCAATATGGTACAGTATGTATTAACACAATAGGATAGGACTAATCTATAACACCAATGCTCCGGATAAAAGTAAATAATGAATACGATTTCGAAGTTGATAAAAATGGCGAAGGTATGCTGATCAACGGTGATAAGGTAATGCCAGATATAAGGCAATTAAATAACGCTGCCTGGCATATTATTAATAATCTGAAGTCGTACAATGTGGAAATTATCAGCTTTAACAGTGTCGAAAAAACAGCCGAAATTAAAGTAAACAATAGCCTTTACAGCCTTACTGCCAAAGACCAATTTGATATCCTACTTGATGAGTTAGGTCTAAGCAGTTTAAATGCTTCTAAAATAAGCGAGATAAAGGCGCCAATGCCGGGTATGGTACTTAAAGTTTTTTTTAAAGAGGGGATGGAAATTAAAAAAGGGGACAACCTGTTTATTTTGGAGGCCATGAAGATGGAAAACATTATTAAAGCCCCGGCAGACGTATTTGTGAAAACAGTTAAAATAAAACCCGGTGATAAAGTAGAAAAGGGACAAATTTTAATGCTGTTTTAAATATTATAAAAGTTACGATAATAAGCGAAAGGCCCTCGCTAAACACGAGGGCCTTTTGCTTTAAGACTATAATTATTTAGTTTGCTTTAAATGGCTTTGCGTTTTTCACACTGTAATGCGGTTTCCCGTTAGGATTTATTTCAGGAGCGCCCACAAGGGTCATTGCGCAACGGAAACCAACTTCGGCGCTTGCGTCATCCTCATTCATAAACCTGCGTGTTGCGGGATTTAGCCAAAAGGCCAGGTCATTCCATGAACCGCCTTTATAAACCTTTGAATGATCATTAACTAAAGTGGTTGTACCATACAATGTAGTATTAACAGTATCACTATATCCTCTTTTATCCGGATTAAATGGCTTGCTGCCATCAAGCGGATTTTTTAAAGATGCTGCCTTTGCGCTATCGCTTTGAGCTTGCTGATAAGCTATCAACTCATCATACTTCATTTTTTTCTTCGATCTCGACGCATCTTTTATAGGTTTTCCGTATTTATCTTTTGCATACAATCCTTTCGATGCATCGGCCAGGCGTTTGTTGGTAAACTCATTTCCGCGGAAAGGGTTAAAAGCATCAATTTCCTCGTATGATGTCTGGCGATAAGTATCCTCAACCCATTCGTTTACGTTACCGGCCATGTTGTACAAACCAAAATCATTTGGCGGATATGACCTGACCGGAGCTGTAATGTCTGCCTTATCATTCAGGTAGCCGCCAACACCTGCGTTATCGCCAATGCCACGTTTAAAGTTGGCAAGGATCATCCCGCGGGTAACTCTTTTTGCGGAACGTACACCGAGGCCATTCCACGGATATACCTTACCATCATTAATATTTTCGAACTGGGTATTCCCTATCAAAGCCAAAGCAGCATATTCCCATTCAGCTTCAGTAGGGAGACGGTAAGCCTGTTTTAATATACCATCCTCTAACCTTACAGGCCTTACAGGTTCTTTCCCTGTTTTCCCATTTGCACCTGGTTTTATTTTTGCATTAGGACTTAAGTCGCGAAGCATTTTCTTTCCGTCAATACCCTGCCCGGTATATTGTCCGTTCAGGTAAACATCCGTATTGAAGGGGTCTTTATTAGTGGCTGTAACGGGTTTACCATTTTTTCCTTTCCCGGACAAGTCATTCCAGGACACCAGGTTACCTCTTGAACGTAAAATATTTTCGTTAACACGATCTGTACGCCATGAACAATATTCCTGTACCTGGTCCCAGCTCACCCCTACCACCGGGTAGTCCTGATATGCAGGGTGCCTTAAATAGTTATCAACATAAGGCTCATTGTATGATAAAGGGCTCCTCCAAACCAATGTATCAGGAAGGGCATCATAATATAGCCTGTGATCTGCAGGGTAAGTTACGTTTAGCCAGTGCAGGTAGTCAAGCCAATCCTGGTTAGCAACTTCCGACTCATCCATATAAAAGGATGCAACTGTCACCCGGAGGCGAACGTTGTTATAGTCGTAAGTAACATCCTGATCTGCACTGCCGCCCATCACAAACGTACCGCCTTCAATAGGTACAAGCCCGGGGCCCGGAGTTGGATGTGTTTGCCTGAACCGCTCATAACCACCGGTTTTTTTGTCGTTATAAGTTATCCCGGTTTTGCCGGATTGCTGACGTTTACCACAGCTGCTCATCAAGGTACCAATGCCCAACAGAACTATAGCAGTTTTAGTAAAAAGTACTTTCATATTTTTACGCTTATTTTTGGAAGGTAAATTTAATACAATTTGCTTAAAAAGCTAATTATTTTACCCAATTCTTTTAAAGAAACAATTTTCCTATCTGCTTTTAAACGAAAATTTAACCGATGGAGTTACAAAAAATCGCATTATTTTTGGTGGAAAACTTATTTGGGTACTTGTGCGTATTAAACAGTAATTAACTTACATTTATTATTTAAACACAAAAAACTAAATTGCGCAGATGACGTTTTTCTCCGGCAAAACTATTATTTTTTTTATCTCCATTTTTCTGCCCTCGCTGGCAATTGCACAAACTTCGGGAGTAAACACAAATGGCACTAATTCAACGGCTATACCTACTGCCGTCCCCTTTTTGAATATAACACCCGATTCCCGCTCAGGCGCATTGGGTGAAGCAGGGGTTGCCATAAGCCCGGATGTAAATGCCAATTACTGGAACCCGGCCAAACTGGCATTTCTTGAAAGTGACGACGCCGTCTCTTTATCTTACACCCCGTGGCTCCGTCAATTGGTTCCTGACATCAATTTAGCCTACTTAAGTTATGCACATAAGCTTGATGACCGTAATACAGTAGGCGCTTCTTTAAAATATTTTAATTACGGCACTATACAGATTACCGATAACCAGGGCACCAACCAAACAACTTTTAACCCCAATGAATTTTCACTGAACGCATCTTTCGCCCGTAAATTTGGCGATGAGCTTTCGCTGGGGTTAACCGCAGGCTATATCCACTCCAATTTATCTAACCAGTCTTTTGCCTCGGGGACCAGTGTACAAGCAAATGCAGGCAATGCCATAGCTGCCGGGGTCTCGCTGTTTTACACGAAAAAATTGCAGGAATTTGGAACAGACGGCATTTTTTCATTTGGAACCAATATTTCAAACATTGGCTCAAAGATCAGCTATAGCGCCCAGGGCCCTAAATACTTTTTGCCTGCCAATTTGAAGATAGGCGCGGCGGATATGGTAAACCTCGACGATTACAACCAGTTAACTTTCACACTCGATTTTAATAAATTATTAGTTCCCACACCTCCGATAACCGATTCAAACGGGAATATTATTAAAGGGCAAAGCGACAACATTTCGGTACCGGCCGGAATTTTCAGTTCGTTTACCGACGCCCCCGGCGGCTTTCACGAAGAGCTTCAGGAAATAACCATTTCGCCCGGTATTGAATACTGGTATAACCAGCTATTTTCTTTAAGAGCGGGGTATTATTATCAAAATCCAAATAAAGGAAACGAGCAATATTTAACCATGGGCGTTGGTTTTAAATATGAAGGGTTTCAGTTCGACTTTTCGTATATCGCCGCCAGCCAGCAAAGCAGCCCTATAGCCAATACCATTCGTTTCACCCTGACCGCTAATTTTGGCGGCGAAAAAAACGCTGCAAAAAAACAATAATGGCTAAGATCAGGATAGGATTTGGATTTGATGTGCACCAGTTAAAAGAACAGCACCCATTTGTGTTAGGCGGCGTTAATCTGGAGCATCATGCGGGTGCGTTCGGGCACTCGGATGCCGATGTATTGCTGCATGCCATTTGCGATGCCTTACTGGGCGCCGCAAATTTGCGGGATATAGGTTATCATTTCTCAAACAAGGATGACAGGTGGAAAGGCATCAGCAGTTTAATATTGCTGCAGCATGTAATAGCTTTATTGAAAGAAAAAGACTGGCAAATTGGTAATATTGATTGTATGGTTTGCCTGGAAGCGCCAAAAATAAACCCGCATATCCCGGCTATGAAAACCAATATAGCCGCAGCAGCAGGCATAAGCGAAGACGATATCTCCATAAAAGCCACCACCAACGAACAATTAGGCTTTATAGGCCGCGAAGAGGGTGTTGTTGCTTATGCAGTTTGCCTGATTGAAAAGCACTGAAGTCCGAAAGATGGAAAAGTCCGGAAAGTCCGAAAGATTCGTTCGGACCTATACCCGCTTAACATAATAACTCACTGCCAACTGCCAACTGCCAACTGCCAACTGCCAACTGCTAACTGCCAACTGCTAACTGCTAACTGCCAACTGCTGCATCACTTTTAACAGTTACATTCCCTGTCCGCTTTAATGCGCCCCATCCGCTTAGTTCGCCTTTTAATGCTTTGCGGATAGATTTAAACAAAACATAGTACATTAACTGCCGCCAGATAAAACGCTGCGGGATGATGTAAACCAATTTTTTGTAATCTTCTTTTTGCATCCAGAAAGCAAGGATAGCCACAACGAAATCGATACATACAAAGCCCACATAATAGGCGATTATTCTACCGGGCTTATCGCTAAACAGGCCAATAATCATAAACAAATCTGCCAGTGGAGAAAACAAGGGCAATATAATCTGGAAGATGAGGATATTCGGCATTCCTACCATACCAAAGTATTTGTATTTTTTGTTAAACAATGCATCCTTGTTTTTCCAGAAACTTTGCATTACGCCAAAACTCCAGCGGAAACGTTGCTTTAACAAACCATTCAGGGTTTCGGGCGCCTCGGTATAGGCAATTGCCTCATCACAATTTTTTACTATGTAGCCCTGCTTTAATATACGCATGGTAAGATCGCAGTCTTCGGCCAGGGTATCATAAGTAAAGCCGCCAGCTTTTGCAATGGCTGCCTTGCGGAAGGCGCCGATTGCCCCCGGCACCACGGTGATGCTGTTAATCAAATCGAAGGCGCGGCGGTCCATATTTTGCGCCGTTATGTATTCAATTGACTGCCAGCGGGTAATCATATTGTTTTCATTGCCCACCTTCACTGTGCCGGCAACAGCGCCTATTTCATCATCGGTAAAATAGGCCATCATCTGGTAAACCGCGTCATCTTTTAACTGCGTATCGGCATCAATGCAAACTACAAAATCATATTGCGCCTGCGCAATACCAAAATTAAGGGCCGAGGCTTTGCCGCCATTAGGTTTTGTAAGCACCTGTACAAGCGGGTGATGACCATAAGCCGTATTTACCATCTCGAAAGTTTTATCTTTCGATCCGTCGTCAACAAAAATTATCTCGAACAGAGGGTACTGGGTTTTCAGCAGGCTTTGTATGGTTTTTATGGCCGTTACTTCCTCGTTATAACCGGGTACAATTATGCTAACAGGAGGGAGCGAGCTATGATCAATGATGACTTTGTTTAATTTTTTATCCTCTGAATATTGCCTGGCAGCAAGTATCCCCATCAGCACGATACGCCCCACAGCAAGAAAAATAGCCGACAAAAACAGGTAAATCAAAAACCAGTTGCCGTAAAAATAAAACTGGATCAGCAGGTTATATAAGGAACCAAGCACACCCGAGTTAGCGTTGTCACTTATGGGCGGCATCAGGTCGTCCTTGCTTCTGTGCAATACATCTGCAATGGTGGTAAATTTGTAGCCGTGGCTTTTAAAATAGTGAATAATCTCCGGTAAAGCCTTTACGGTTTCTTCACGCGTGTCGCCGCCTGCATCATGCAGCAGCAACATTGAACCTGCATCTTTTTGTTTTATGGCACGGGCAACAATGCTGTCTGCGGTTACGCCCGGTTGCCAGTCCCAGGGATCAATAGATTCACCTATAGTAATATAACTTTCCTTACGGCTTTCGGCCACCGGAATAACTTCGGCATACGTTTGCGGTTCTGCATCCGCATTAAATGGCGGCCTGAACAAGATAGTGCTCCTGCCGGTCACTGATTCAATAAGTTTACGCGTAGCATTTAATTCAAGGACTACCCGAGGCAGGCCGATGGTAGAAATATCAGGGTGAAAAAAGGTATGATTACCAATTTCATACCCTTCATCAAATTCACGGCGAAGTATTTGTATGTTTTTTTCAGCCATCGATCCCACAACAAAAAACGCTGCAGGTACATGTTCCCGTTTTAATATATCTAAAATGCGCGGGGTATAATCAGGATCGGGACCGTCATCAAAGGTTAATACTATTTTACCTTTCGCATAGCCATATCGCCTGATCACATACTTGGTTGGCAATTTAATGTAATGCTGATTGGTAATAACGAAGTTTACAGGGTCCATCTCCACATCCACCTTACCGGTTTCGGGTGTGCTTACCAGGTCAAGCACTTCACCGTCGCCATCATAATCTATTTTGCTATTTAAACCAACCATAGAGAACCGTTTAAGGTCAACTCCGGTTTTTCTTAAGGAGTCGATAGAAAGGTTCTTTTGAAAAAATGTCCACAAGCGCGGGTCTTCAGTACCAAGGCGCCAGAGCGCAACGCCTCCGGTAGCCCAGTCGTCAGCCATGCGGATAACATTAAAATTGGTTGCCGCGTCCGCAAAATATACGGTATGCTGCAGGCTGTCGTCATCAAAATAAGTATAATGCAGGTTAGCCGAGTTGGGATCGAAAGTAATTTTACTTTCATTTTCCTGGGCTGTACTTATCGCTTGCGGATAACCGATCTGCTTACCTACACTATTTTCCGGCCAGTCATAAGCCCCGCCTGCAATAGTTAAGATCACTTTATCACTCGGAATACGAGAGCAAATATTATCCAGAATTTCTTCGACCCATCGCTGGTTTGAAAGGTCACCGGCATTGCTGTCATCATTATGCTGATCAATGGCCATCACAAACAAAAAGTCGTTTATATGCTGCAAACGTTCAAGGTTATACCTATCATCATCGGGGATTACATTTTGTGTTACAAGGAACCCTAAAGGATGTAATGTGGCATAAAGATCATTTTCAAATTTGATATAATTTTTGCTGTTGACATCCTTAATCTCGTCAAAATCAAGATTTATCCCTTTAAACTTATAGCGTGTCAGCTGGCTTGCAATATTTTTTATAAACTGAGCCCTCAGCTTTTTATTTTTGATGATCCGCTCAACGTCCTTAGTATCGTAACTACCGGAAACATTGTCTTTATTAACATAATTTGAAAGCGAAATGATAACCGGCTTCCTGTATTTCCTGTTTAGATTTATCAGCCCGGTATCAATATTTGCGACTAAAGTATCGTGCTTAGGCTTGATAAAAAAGCCTTCGCTCACAACCATATCCAACCGGCTGATATTCGCAGCAAGGGAGTTATATGCCTGAGGTTCCCAGGCCCTGTAAAAGCCGGCATTAATACGATCTTTATTGTTAGGGTGTTTTAACTGGTGCAGGTGCCGGGTGTAAGCCAGTTTCTGGATCTCGTTTTTATCAATACTAAAATCTTTGTATTTTTTTGACCTTTTTAAACTTTCAAGCTCCTCTCTGGAAAATTTCTTCGGGGGTGGATTTAAGTTTGGTAAACTTGGGTATTGCTTTGACGTTACTGTAATAATAGCAGCCAAAACGCTGCACACAAGTACAATGATCAGGATACGGCTCAGCCATTTAAAACGCGTCCATCTACCTGGCGTATCTGTTTGAAAAACCTGCTTATGAGACATTAAATATTCTTAGGTAAAAATTATTGGCAAAAGGTTTATTAACGCTATTGTTATTTTTTCTCTGTATTTCCGGCTTCAATGACCGAAAAGTCAATACCGCATTTACAATTGCTGCCGCAACTTTTTTTCGCGGTCACATTTCTGTAAACAAGCCTGCAAACATAAAAAACTGCTGCCGCAAAAAGTATGGCTATTATAATGATCTGGATATTCATGTCACAAATTTAATACAATTTATATATATACGTACAGACAAGCAAAATAGTATTTGGTTTAGTAAAGAGCCAAGAACCAGGAATCAAGAGCCAAGAGAGTTCCAGTCAGTATCTTTTAATTTGATTCCTTACTTCTTTCTTGATTCTTGGCTCTTGATTCTTGGCTCTTCACCCCGGCATGAAGGCAATAGTCCCGCCAACCCAGTCGAAATCCTTATTGTAGCGCACTCCTATCATTTTCCCGCGGCTTAGCCGGGCCAGGTTAATGGCCAATGTTGGCTTTGGATCGCCATCGGGCCAGAGGTATAAAAGCCTTATCTCTACCTTCACACCGCCATCGGGGGCTTTCACAACGGGTTCGTAATTTACTTTTCGCTGTAATATCCAGTTTTCGGGGTCTTTTATGTTTTCAATATCATTTTTTGAAACATCGATGATCACCCCTTGTCCTGCAAAGGAAAACAAGGGCTTTAATACGTAGTTCTCTAAATCAGCCGGAATTTGGGTCACCTGGTGCAGAAACTGTGTTTTGGGAATATAATCGCCCTGCAAAAACGGCATGGTAAATTTGCTTACGCGATAAAACCAATTGGGATGTGTGATCCACTCCACATCAAAAGATTGCCTTATATCCACAACCTTTTCAAAAATATGCTGGTCATCGGCTATTTCATCAAAGATCAGGCGATTATAAATGCGTTTTATTGGTTTTCTTTCGCCGTTTGCCCGGTAAAAAAGCTCTGCCCCTTCCTGCTCAAGGTCGCTTAATGAAACCACCGGGGTGCCAATGTATTTTTGGGTCAGATAAAAATCGACGGCGGTTTTTTGTTCAGGGGCGTTAACATCCATTAACACAACTTCATCGGGTTTATGCGGGCCAACGATTGTTCGTTTTAGCAGGCTGATGTAAGTCGATTTATCAAGGCCGCCGAAAAAAACGGTCCAGTCATCGTTTATTCCAAAATTATCATGGAAGCTGTCAGCGAGGCTTACCTGAAAACCATACAATGATGGGAAGCCCTGCAATTCAATCAGTTTTGGCACGATGTTACCCTTCTCATCCTTACAAATACCAAAATCAAGGGCTATGAAATGAGGGTGATCATTTTCACCCGCAACCCGCCATTTATCCGGGATAGCCCTTTCTGTAAGGGCTTTAAAATCCGGCTGGAGGATGGTATTTACAATATCACTCCCTGCACTTATCAGTTTATCCCTGAAATCTTCCGTTAAAAAAACCGGGGTTTCAGCAACCCGAAAAGCTACAGGATTTTTGAGGCCTTCGTTCAGTTCCGCTAAAAATTGGTTGTACTTTTCAGCGGTGAAATTGGCGTTGTAGGTTTTGCGGGCGGATGGGTCCATTTTATATTCAATTCTAAAACCGATTCATTGTATTGGCGACCTGCAATTGTGTCTGAACCATGATTTTCAGGATTTCGGGATGGCCATGATTACTGTCCTACAGCCCGTTTGATTGTTGCTATTAATCATGGTAATCTTTTAATCCTAAAAATCATGGTTCAGACAATACGGTATTTACATCTCCTGCAAACTCAAAACTGCCTGGTCCAAAAAATTAGGGATTATGGTATTTTGCGTGTGTGTTATTTTATCCGGGTCTTCAAGCCGCTCAAGCATTTCGTTGTATTTATCGTTACCATGCTCGCTTACCACCTCTTTTCTTTTTTCATCTTTTACCAGTAACGACCTTATCCCCACCGCATCAGCCTCGGGATGAAACTGGGTGGCGAAAAAGTAATCACTGTAACGGATCGCCATCATTGCCCTCGGCAGGTCGATATGCGGCCTTTCCTTTTCAATGGCCAGCAATTGCATGCCCAAGTCAACAAAACGTTTTTCATTTGGGTTAATCACCTGCCAAAGGCGCGAATCAACCGAATAAAAAGGATCTGACAAGCCTTCAAATACAGGTTCGTTAACAGCGGCGTGTGTTTGATGAACAGGCAACACCCCAAATGATGCAGATTTGCGCATATTAATATCGCCCAACTTATATTTGCGGCACATAAGCTGGAAAGCATGACAAACAAAAAAACCGTATTTCTTTTGCTGTGTGTTTGATAGATTATGATCCTCCAGTTTGTCCATCAACCCGAAATATTTTTTTTCCCACTCGGTGCCTTCACTGTCTATCGGGCTGCCGGGGCCGCCGCTTGATATATAAATGTCAAAGTCCAAACCGGGTACTTCCACCTTTTTACGGACATCAAAAACCTCATAACTTAAATTTAACTGATTTTTTGCTTTATATCGCTGTAATATCTCCCTGAACCCGCGCATCCCTTCGTTTTCAACGCCATCGTACAGATCGAGTATGGCTACTTTTATCGGCTGTTTATCTGCTTGTATCATTCTTTTCAAATTCCCTTCAACGTTTGCGATGTAATATAATCAACAACATCCGCAAAGTTATTATTTTGTTGATAAACTGCTAACTGCCTGTCGGCGCCGGTGCCGTGTTCCAGTATTTTGTGTACGTATTGCAGGTCTTCGCGGCAGCCCAGGTCATCAACCACATCATCTACAAAATCCAGCAGCTCCAATATCAGCGCGCGGGTATTCACCTCTGTTTCCTTGCCAAAATCAATCATTTTTCCGTCGATGCCATACCTTGCAGCACGCCACTTGTTTTCATTGATGAGCGCGCGGTTATAGGTAATAAACTCCATATTTTGCAGCCGCAGTTTATACAATTTGGCACAAATAGCCTGGAACAGCGCTGCAAACACCATAGTTTCATCAATCAGCATGGGGCAATCGCAGATCCTGAATTCGATAGTTTCAAAAAACGGGTGTACGCGGATATCCCACCATATTTTTTTTGCATTATCAATACAGTTTGTTTTTACCAGCAGCTTCACATAATTGTCGTAATCCTCAATACTGTTAAAATAATCGGGGATGCCGGTACGGGGGAATTTATCAAAAACTTTAGTCCTGAACGATTTATATCCGGTATTTCGCCCCTCCCAAAAAGGCGAATTGGTTGACAAAGCATACACATGCGGCAAAAAATAGCGCGCCTGGTTGGCAATATGTATAGCCATATTGCGCGATTGTATGCCCACATGCACATGCAAACCAAAAATAAGGTTGCTGCGGGCGGCCTCCTGCAACTCATCCACAATTTCAAAGTAGCGCGGGTGGTCGGTGATCAGCTGGTGCTGCCAGTGTGAAAACGGGTGAGTGCCGGCCGCACCGATGCGCAGGCCAATATCACCTGCCAGCTGGGCAACTGTACCGCGCAGTTTACCTACTTCCTTTCGCGCTTCACCGGTATTGCGGCAAATGTGGGTACCCACTTCAACCACGGCCTGGTGCATTTCGGCCTTTACCTGGTCCTCATGTATTTTTTGGGCAGCTTCAACAATTTTTTGATCATGCGATTGCAGTTCCCTGCTCACAGGGTCAACTACCATGAATTCTTCTTCAACACCTAAGGTAAATTCGTTCATAATTATTTAACCTTTAATTTATTCCAGTATAGCGATAGATTTAAAACCTTGAGTGCCCGAAAGATTTACAAAAGCAGCGGACACGTGCGATTCCCTCCCCGGGGAGGGTAGGGAGGGGTTTCGC
>JBIOHE010000110.1:0-12300 GCA_044448725.1 Sphingobacteriales bacterium
GGATAGTTAAAACTGATATTAAATCACTGAAATATCGTAATAATAAAATAATAGGTTAAGAAACTATTTAAAATCAAACCGCCTTGCCTGCGAGTGCTCCAATAATCTGTTCCGCAGTTCGCTTTTCCTGAACGCCGGTTTCCATGTTTTTTATGGTGAGCAGGCCGCTTTCTATTTCCTCGCTGCCGATGATGATGGTATAGGGAATGTTTTTGCTGTTAGCGTAATCGAGTTGTTTTTTTAGTTTGGCCCCGGCGGGGTAAAGTTCAGCATTGATGTCCTGCCGGCGAAGTTCCTGTAAAATGGGCAGAGCGAATTTTTCACCTTCCTTATCAAAACAGCAAATGAGTAATTGGGTGGACTGGTTGCTTGCCGCAGGGAAAAGATTTAACTCTTCCATCACATCGTAAATACGATCTGCACCAAATGAGATCCCAACGCCGGTTAAGCCTTTCAGTCCGAACATCCCGGTAAGGTCGTCATATCTGCCGCCGCCGCCGATGCTGCCCATAGCCACCTCGTTTGTTTTTACTTCGAAGATGGCGCCGGTGTAATAGTTTAATCCCCGGGCAAGGGTGATGTCGAGTTCCAAGTTGGCGGTTTGCAGTTTGCAGCTGTCAATATAGTTTAATACGGTTTCAATTTCTTCGCAGCCTTTTAAGCCGGTGTCTGAATTGATAAGGGCAAGCCGTAAACTTTCCAGTTTCTCGGCATTGGAACCTTCGAGTAAAATGACAGGCTTTATTTTTTCAATATCATCAGCTGTAAAACCGCGATCCATTAGTTCTTTTATAACGCCATCAAGCCCTATTTTATCGAGTTTATCAATGGCAACTGTAAGGTCAATGATATTATCAGCTTTGTCTATAATCTCAGCGATGCCGGATAGTATTTTTCTATTATTGATTTTTATGGTAAAATCTTTCAAACCAAGCTTGCTTAAAGCTTCGTCATAGATCATGATAAATTCCGCTTCGTTCAATAAAGAATCGGAACCAACCACATCGGCATCGCATTGATAAAACTCGCGGTAGCGTCCTTTCTGGGGCCTGTCTGCACGCCAAACCGGCTGCACCTGGAAACGCTTGAACGGGAAAGTGATCTCATTTTGGTGTTGTACAACGTAACGTGCGAATGGGACGGTAAGATCGTAACGCAGCGCTTTTTCGGAAATAATTGAAAGGAGGTTTTTCGATGAATATTCAAAGCTTTCATCTTTTTGCTTTCTGCTTTCTGCATCACTCCAAAAGTCACCACTATTCAAAATCTTAAATATCAGTTTATCGCCCTCATCTCCATATTTACCCGTTAGAGTTGACAAGTTTTCCATCGCCGGCGTTTCAATCTGCTGGTAGCCATATTTGCGGAAAACGCTTTTAATGGTATCAAAAATAAAATTACGCCTCACCATTTCGGTGGGTGAAAAATCGCGGGTGCCTTTTGGTACGGATGGTTTGATGGATGCCATAAGCGCAAAGATAACACGATTGAAGGATTTTTAACGATGATCAGGATTAATAGCGTGCAAATTAAAATCCTGACTATCCCGAAAAATCCTTCAATCGTGTTAAATTTGCCTCATGAACTTTATCGTACAAACGCCCCGCCTTATCATTCGCGAATTTGTTCCCGAAGAAGAAATATTGCTGCTTGAACTGTACCGGGATGAACGTGTAACCCAATACGTTAACAAACGTACCGACGACGATGTGCGAAAACAATTTGCCGAAGCGATTAAACAATACCAGGATGGGACCGGCCTGGGGCGCTGGGGCGTATTTAGCCCGGCTGATAATGATTTTATAGGGGTTTGTATCCTGAAACCTGCCGACTCGGACCCAACCCGTATAGAGCTGGGTTATGTGCTGACAGCCAAATACTGGGGCAAGGGACTTGCAACCGAACTTTCAAAGGCATTAATATTTTATGGTTTTGAGGACAAGGGCCTCACAGAAATATGCGCCTGTACAAACCCTGAAAACATCGCTTCGCAAAATGTGCTGCTTAAAGCAGGATTGCTAAGGGATGGAAATATTTTCTGGCATGGCGCCGATTTGACTTTTTTTAGGATTGTGCGGTAGATTTACGAAGTTTAAAAAACTTCGTAAATCTGTTCAAAGTGGTTACTCCTCATTGAGCAAAATATTCAACTGTTCCCCGGTTAAGCCATTTGCTTCAGCCTTCTTTCCGACTTTATCTAAAAACAGCCAAAAATCATCCTCTTTTTTATCGAAAGCCTTTTTTAAAATTCTATTTATCGTGCTGTTTAGCTGACTCTTTTTTTCCTTTGATGCGTTCCGCCATTTTTTAGCGACCAGGTCATCTACTTCAAGAACTATCCTGTCCATATTAACATGCCATTTCTAAAATCAACACAATCAAATATAATCAATAATTCGCTCAACTATACTCCGAATTTAATCCGGCTAATTCTTATTTAATGTGCTACTATTTTATTGCCGACCGTTAGTGGTTTTGTTCCGTAGGAACATTTGGTTGGTAGAAAATAGTTTTTCCTTTTTTTCGTTCCATAGGAACGATTGGTGTTTTGACTATATTGCAAATTATAAATCTTATCATCCATGGCAAATAGTTATACCCAAATTCATATCCAGTTTATTTTCGCAGTAAAATACAGAGCGGCGATTATTGACAACGATTGGAAAGAAAGACTGCACCAATATATTACGGGCATTTTTCAGCAGAATAAACATAAGATGCTTCAAATTAACAGCATGCCCGATCATATTCATATTTTTATAGGAATGAGGCCGCATCAATCCATATCCTCCTTGATACAAAATGTAAAAACGGAAAGCAGCAAGTGGATTAAAACCAATAATTTATGTTCACACCCTTTTGCCTGGCAGGAAGGCTATGGCGCGTTTTCTTATTCAAAAAGTCAGGTGCCTGATGTTGTCCGATATATTAAAAACCAGGAAATTCATCATCAAAAGCAAACATTTTTGGATGAATACCGAAAGATGTTAACTGTGTTTGAAATCGAATGGGATGAACAATATATCTTTAGAGAACTGGAATAGCGCCCGGCACCAAGCGTTCCTACGGAACGCAGAATAAACTTCTTTTTGTTGCTACCAACCAAATGTTCCTATGGAACATAGATTTCACTAACAGCACCTCAAAATAAGAATTAGCGGTTAATTTAGCCTTTTAATTATCTCCCTGCAACCCTCCTCAATCATTTTAAACACCGGCTCAAACTGTGCATCGTCAAAGTACGGGTCGGGAACAATTTTGTCGCCCAGTAATAATTTTACTTTTTTAGCATCTTCATCATGACGTGCCATGGCCAGTATGTCGCTGAGATTATTTCTGTCCATCACAAAAATAACATCGAAAGTGTCAAAATCACTGATCCTGAAAAGACGGCACACCTGCCTGCTGATATCAATGCCGTGTTTGCGGGCAGTATTTGTTGAGCGCCGGTCAGGAACCTGCCCTACGTGCCAGTCGCCGGTACCGGCGGAGTCAATCTGCCAGTTGAGGCCGTTTTCTTTTGCCAGGTGCTGCATAATCCCCTCCGCCAGCGGCGAACGGCAGATATTGCCCAGGCATACCATTAGGATTTTCATTTGAATTAGTTGATTAAGTTGATTGTGTGAGTGGTTGATTAAGTTTATAGGCATGTTGTCCAACCACTCACCTAATCAACCACTAACCCAATCAACCAAAAATTGAATTCAGCACCCCGGCAAGCCTTACGCCGGCTTTTAGCAGTTGCTGGTTAACAATATCAATATGGGTGAAATTATATTTATAATTCAGCGTGTCGCCGGGTTTTATTTCGGTGTACAGTTTTTCTGCGATCTGGTTCGATTCAAACAGCCACTGACTGATGGGGGCTTTTTGCCATGCCGTACGTTGCGCCCAGGTGCTGTGGTTTATGGCAGCGGTATATTCGGTATAGCTTAATTGCTGGAATTCGATCAGCTGAGTATCCCAAACCGAATGCAGATTAGTGGGGGTGTTGAACCAGTTCACCTTTAAATCGTTGCCGCCTTTGTCATCTGCATGTGCGGTATGCATAGGCTGGTGTACATCCTCCACAATATGGATCAGCATACGCAGATAAAGCAGCTTGTTTTCCCTGGTCAGGTCCTTCTTTTTTAATTCGCCGATCAGGAATCGCAGTTTGGTATAGGCATCTACATTAGTGTCGTGGTTTAAGTAGTCAACCATTTCGGGATAGCTATATGGTTTGTCAAAATCAATATAATGCCATGGCGATAAATAGTTATACGCAGGGTCCGACTTTATAAAATCAGCCCAGTTACTGGCCAGGGCCAGCGACTCGTTACCTAAAATTGCGGCAATAGCCTGACGTGCTTTTGGCGTTAAATAACTGTAGGCAATTTGCCCGGCAATACGGTGCCCCTGGGTGCCCCAGGCGATTGATTGCAGCGGCAGGTAAATTACCGCAATGACCAGGACCAGTTTTTTTAAGAAAATGTTTTTCATACTACAATGGTTTTGGGTGACAGGAATTTCGTTTTATAAGATGCGCATTTATTGGGATAACATTGGTTGTGCTGGTAAATTGAACCTGTGAATCTGATTTTTTGCTGATCCTGAAAAACTCTTCATAATCGCCGGAGCGGAAACAGCCTTTATCATCCTTTATTGTAAAATCAGGATTGCAAAACTGACCTCTTAGGTGCAGCGTATCATGCGCCTGACGATAGATGCCCCTGCAATATTCCGTCCAGTGGCCGGATTTCATACAGGAGTCTGCCCCGGTATTTACTTTACTAACGGAACTGATCGAAACATAAAAAGAATCACAGCTAAATTTAAGATGATATATTGAATAATCCAGCAATAACTTTTGATTAGGGATGGAATCCTGCTGCCATTCGCCCTGCAGATAACCTTCGCCGGGTGTCTGCATATTTGGATTGAATTTGCAGGAGAAAGCGGAAAGCAGAAAGCAGAAAGCGAAAAGCTTTAGGCAAAAAGTTAAAAAGCGAAAGGTCTTTTGCATCAGCTAAACGTATAAATGCTATTTTTAAAAGCCCCTCTCCTTGCGCCACCGCTAAAGCTAAGGCGGCACGCGGTTGGAGAGGGGTTGGGTTGAGGCGAAAGCCCTATTTTAAACTTCCAATCATATCTTCCGGGCGTACCCACTGGTCAAACTGCTCATTGGTGAGCAGGCCTAAACCTAATGCCGCTTCGCGTAAGGAAAGGTTTTCTTTCAACGCTTTTTTGGCGATTTTGGCCGCATTTTCATAACCGATATGCGGGTTTAAGGCGGTAACCAGCATGAGCGAGTTTTCCAGGTGCTTTTTTATGCCGGCGTAGTTTGGCTCGATGCCCACAGCGCAATGGTCATTAAATGAGGTACACGCATCGCCGATTAAACGGGCCGACTGTAAAAAGTTGGCTGCCATCACCGGTTTAAATACGTTCAGTTCATAATGCCCGTTGGAGCCGCCGATAGAAATGGCCACATCATTACCCATTACCTGGGCCGCTACCATGGTAACTGCCTCGTTTTGGGTAGGGTTTACCTTGCCCGGCATAATGGATGATCCCGGTTCATTATCGGGGATATGGATCTCGCCAATACCCGAACGCGGTCCGGAAGCCAGCATACGGATATCGTTTGCTATTTTCATTAAGGATACCGCTATTTGCTTTAAGGCGCCGTGTGATTCAACAATGGCATCGTGTGCGGCAAGGGCTTCAAATTTATTATCGGCAGTGCGGAAAGGCAGGCCGGTAAATTGAGCAATATATCCGGCTACTTTTACATCATATCCCTTTGGAGTGTTGATGCCGGTACCCACTGCGGTGCCGCCAAGTGCAAGTTCCGAAAGATGATCAAGTGTATTTCTTAATGCTTTTAAACCATGGTCAAGCTGCGATACGTAGCCCGAAAATTCCTGGCCCAAAGTAAGCGGCGTGGCATCCATCAGGTGGGTACGACCGATTTTTACGACACTCTTAAAGGCTTCAACTTTTGCTTTCAGCGTATCGCGTAATTTTTCGATTCCGGGTATAGTCACGTCATTTACCATTTTATAGGCGGCAATGTGCATGGCAGTAGGGTAGGTATCGTTGGATGACTGCGATTTGTTTACATCATCATTCGGGTGGATGAATGTTTTACCCTCGCCCAGTTTGTTTCCCTGTAATACATGGGCGCGGTTAGCCACTACCTCGTTCACATTCATGTTTGATTGCGTGCCCGAGCCTGTTTGCCAGATCACCAAAGGGAATTCCCCGGCTAATTTGCCTTCGAGGATCTCGTCGCAAACCTGTGCAATCTGGTCGCGTTTTTCGGCAGGCAGAACGCCGCAATCCGTATTGGTATAAGCAGCGGCTTTTTTAAGATAAGCAAATGCGGCAATAATTTCCTTTGGCATAGATGCCTCCGGACCAATTTTAAAGTTATTGCGTGAACGTTCTGTTTGGGCTCCCCAGTATTTATCGGCTGGTACCTGTACCTCGCCCATGGTATCGTGTTCGGTTCTGAAACTCATGGTATTTGTGTTTTTTTGACGGGGTAAAGTTAGGGTTTTTCGCGAAGTCGGAAAGTTTGAAGGGCGGAAAGATTATTGTTTGGAATGATAATTAACAATACAATGTCGTTTACTTAAGGAGATGCACTAAAACGAAAAATCATTTAAAAACAAAAGGGAAGCTCATGTACATACAAAAACTTCCCTTTTAGGTTATTTACAATCAATTCTGATTTCTACGATAGTTTTTCAATCTCTTCAACGGAGAGACCACTAATATTAGCGATCAGATGTATGTCCAAACCACTGTTTTTCATTTTAAAGGCAGTTTCTTCCTTGCCTTCTTTTTTACCTTCTTCCCTGCCTTCTTTTTTGCCTTCTTTTTTGGCCTGGTCTAACAATAATTCCTCAATGCCCATGGTGGTGCTCCTTTCTGTTAAAATATTTAACTCCCTTACAAATTTAGCAGATATTTCCGGATTTTCAAAGCGCAAATAATAACGTAAAAAAGTCATTACCTTTCTTATTTTTTCTTTCGGCATCTGTTTGGTTAGCAAACGTTTGGCCAGGCTGTAGGCCAGTTCAAACAATTGCTGATCTTTCAGTCCCGGACGCGACAAAGATAATTTAGCTGAAAGTACCGCCATAGCAAAGGGATTATTGCTGGCTTCAAGTTCCGCATCGTTCTGATCTATAATTTTATAGGTATTAAAGCTATAATATACCCTGGTGCCCAAAAACTCCCTTTCATAATATTGGGGATGAAAACTCTTATTTGTATCTGCAAATATGGCGAAAGCGGTAATGGGCTTGTCATACTGATCCAGTATGCGGTTAAAATATTGAAACATCCGCTTCGCAAAATCAGGGTCGGTATAGCCCTGTACTTCCACATGTACCAGTATCCATTCCTCCCCGCCGGTTCGGGTAAATACTTTAACCAGTTTATCCACATACCGCGGTGCATAAATATCAGCTTCGGGCGGAAAAAGCTGGTCAAGTTCCTTATCTAAGTATTCAAAACCCTTATCCAGATCAAACAGTTTGTCAGCTTCCGGGTAAAAAAACCGCAAAAAATCGTCAAATAAATCTTCTAATACACCTTTCCATAACAGGTCGTTTCGTTTCATTTAATAAATAGCTAAAGCCAAAGGTAACAAAAAACAATGCTGGTAAATTGACTTTCAACACAACCGTTCTGTTTGGGCTCCCCAGTATTTATCGGCTGGTACCTGTACCTCGCCCATGGTATCGTGTTCGGTTCTGAAACTCATGGTATTTGTGTTTTTTTGACGGGGTAATTTAGGTTTTTTTGCGAAGTCGGAAAGTTTGGAGGGCGGAAAGATTATTGTTTGGAATGATAATTAACAATACAATATCGTTTACTTAAGGGAGATGCCTGTTTTTTTCAATCGTTATTTCAATTAGGTCCGCAAAAACTTCTGTGCCGTTAAAGCACTGATGCCTATGTGCCTCAAACTTGTTGCGTTGCGCAACACATGCAACACCCTGCAACAAAGTGCTATGCTACTGATAATTAATAACTTAACTGCTGGCAAAATTTTGTCAGTGACAAAAACTTGTCAGTAGTTTTGCAAGCATCGCCACTGTACCCGCCTGTTCAGGTGTCCACACTTGAACACATAAAATTGTGAGCGTCCACGCTCACGTCACAGCTCAGGAGTCCGTCTTACAAACAAATCCCGTCATCACCGGGAGCGCGGACGCTCCCTGCAAGAGTCATTCAAGTGTGGACACCATAGCCGTTAACCTAAGAAAAATTTTAAAATCTTTTTTTAGAATATAACGTGGCCGGAGCTTCGCCGTTGGGCAAAACCACTTAGATTTTCCCATATTTGTATAGTATTATTTTAATGAAAAGGCGGTTGTTTTCCAGACATTTTACCGCCTTTTCTTATATAAATATACTCTTTTTTTTGAAGAAAGCAAGTTTTTTGTAGGGGAAAAGCGCCTTTTATTTTCAATCAGGATAAATTTATTGCTGATCGCTCGGCCACATTACAGAACAGCATAACATCTGTCCTTGAGCCATCTAAACTTGAAAAAATAGCCCGGGAAACGGGCTTTTTACAACGAACTTCCAAACTTAAGCCGGAAGAATTTATTGATACAATGTTATTCAGCGACCTCGATCACCACCAGTTGAGTTTACAGAACTGTTGTGATGATTTGGCGCAACAACACCAAAAGTCTTTGAGCAAGGTAGCTTTACACAAGCGGTTTAACGGCAGAAGCTTTGATTTTCTAAAATCAGTTTTAGCGGAACAAATGTCCTCGAAACTCGGAGTTGCCGGAGAGAACAGCTGGCAGCCTTTCAGCAAAGTAACTATTGCCGATTCCTGCAAGTTCGCCTTGCCCCCAAAATTCGAAAAGGATTATCCGGCTCACTCAGGCAATCATGCGAAATCCCTTATGAATATCCAATATTCTTTTGATATTAAGAACGGGAACTGGGAAGTTCTGGAATTAGCTAAAGCTACTGAGAATGATCTGGCCTATAGCAAAAGAACTTTAGAGCACATCCGCGGAGGCGAGTTGTATATACGGGACCTGGGCTATGTATCACACGCCTACCTGACTAAAATTGTACAGGAAAAAGCTTTTTTTATTAACAGGTTGCACCCGTTATGGAATCCTGTCTTATGCGATACAGGAAAAGCGATTAACTGGGTCTCACTTTACGAAAAATTACACCGAACCAAGAGCGCCCATTTAGAAACAATGATTACTATTGGTAAAGGTGAGGGTGCTTTTAATTGCCGCCTGATCGCTGCCGCGGTACCCGAAGAAGTTTGGGCCGAGCGGATACGAAAAGCACAAATCCGCGCAAAAAGCGTTGGATATCAACTTACTGATGAATATAAACAGCGCTGCAGGTTTAGTTTGTATCTTACCAACACCTCGGAGGAAATGCTTAAGGCCGCCGAGATTGGTCAACTGTATCGTTTAAGGTGGCAAATCGAACTGGTGTTTAAAACGTGGAAATCCTTGCTTAATATCCACAAAGTTAAAGCTGTTAAAAAGGATTGTATAATCTGCACCAAAGTGAGCCACTTATTCTGAACAAAGTGAGCCACCGATTCTGATGAAAGTGAGCCACCTGCAAAGGGTAGTTTTCAGGCGGATTCCGGCGATATTGAGCCACTATCCTTGCTGGGAACAAGCTGACATTCTGACGTAACTGAGCCACCCCGGCGGCGGGTACAAGTTGTAACCCTTGACATTTCTTTGCGG
This sequence comes from Sphingobacteriales bacterium, assembly GCA_044448725.1. Taxonomy (GTDB): domain Bacteria; phylum Bacteroidota; class Bacteroidia; order Sphingobacteriales; family Sphingobacteriaceae; genus Mucilaginibacter. The sequence goes on from JBIOHE010000110.1 coordinate 9,741, forward strand.
AATAAACCCAAAGTCAATGTCAAATAAACTTGTAACCATGCAACAGGTACGTCTTGTTATCCATCATTTAATACGAAAGGCCTCTCAGCGGGAGATATCCCGTGAAATGGGTATATCCCGTAACACAGTCAGCTCATACGTCAGCCGCCTGTCCGGCGCAGGGTTCACCTTGCAGGAACTACAGGAAATGGATGATTCCGGCCTTGCTGGCATTGTTTATCCATCCTTACAGGAGCAGAACCTGGATAAGCGGAAGATCGATATTACCAACCGCCTGCCCTATCTTTTATCCGAACTGGGCCGTACCGGGGTAACCCGTTTGTTATTGTGGAAGGAGTATAAAAAAGAGGTGCCTGCGGGCTATGAATACCCTCAATTCTGCACCGTATTAGCTTGTGAAAAGAAAATGAGCGGGGCCAGTATGCACTTTGAATACCAGCCGGGGGATTTGCTGTTGGTAGACTTTGCCGGGGATTTGCTCTCTTATATCGACAAGGATAGCGGAGAAGTAATCACCTGTCCGGTATTGGTCTGCGTGCTGCCTTTCAGCGGCTACAGTTATGTAAGGGCGCTGGCCAACGCCACGCTGCCGCTGCTGATCAATGCACTGAACGAATGCCTTGCCTTTATGGGTGGCGTGCCTATGAACTTCAAGAGCGACAACATGAAGCAGATCGTGTATAAAAGCTGTCGTTATGAACCGGTGTTTACCGAAATGATCCAGCAATGGGCGCTGCATAACCAGATCACACTCCAGGCGGCCAGGGTGCGCAAACCCAAAGACAAAGCCCCGGTGGAAAGCGAGGTCAGGCTAGCTTACCAGCGTATCTACGCGCCTTTAAGGAACAAACAGTTCTATAGCCTTTCTGAACTTAACAGGGCTATCTCAGAACAACTCAGGGAACATCACCAGATGCCTTTCCAAAAGCGTGCCCAAAACCGTTATACCCGTTTTATGCAGGAAGAACAGCTCTGCCTTCAGGCCCTGCCCGCCGCTGAGTTTTCCATCAAACATACCGCAGCGGCCAAAGTTCAAAAAAACTACCATATCATCCTCGGCGAAGACTGGCACCAGTACAGCGTTCCTTTTTCCTATATCGGCAAAACGGTACAACTGATCTATGATACCGATACCGTAGAGATATTTTTAAAGCACCAGCGTATTGCCCTGCATGTGCGCAACTATAAAAAACATGGCTATACAACCTGTGCGGAGCACATGCCCGAAAGCCACCAGCGTTATTTGGAACAGAAGGGCTGGGACAAGGATTATTTCCTGAAGCAGACCGGAAAAATCGGCACAGCAACCCATGAGTATATCTCCCTGGTGCTGGAAAGCAAACGCTTCACAGAACAAACCTATAATGCCTGCCTGGGCCTGCTGCGCTTAGCCAAAAACTATGGCAATGAACGCATGGAGGCTGCCTGCCGCCGTGGATTGCGGGGAAGGACCTTTAACTACCGTGCTATTCATAATATCCTGATGACAGGCATTGATAAGCTGGAAGAAGACCCGCAAACCAGCTTATTTGTTGTGCCAGCACATGATAACCTGCGCGGCAGAGAGGCATTTGAATAAACTGATTATATTTTTTCACCCTATAACACTTTTACATCATGAACACGCAAAGCACCCTTGAACAATTACAACAACTCAAACTTACAGGTATGGCCAAATGTTACCAGGCCATCCTCGAACAACCCGTACACCAGCAGCCCGAACCGCACCTGTTAATCGGCATACTCGCAGATGCGGAAGCCCGGCACCGGCTCATTTTCCGGACAGACCTTTATCTGCGTATGTCCAAACTGCGGTACCATGCCCTTGCAGAACAGGTCAACTGCTCGGATGAACGGGGGCTATCCAAAACGCAGTTCCTCCAGCTTTGTGAAGGAGGATTTGTCACCCAGGGTGATAATGTGCTCATTACCGGCGCTACGGGCTGCGGGAAAAGCTACCTTGCCTGCGCATTGGGACGTAAAGCCTGTATGCTGGGTTATCGCACCATCTATTATTCCATGAACCGTTTTATCGAAGCCCTGGCCACCGCACGACTGGAAGGTACTTATATCAAGTGGCTCAATATGCTCGCTAAAATGCCGGTGCTCATCCTGGATGATTTCGGGCTGAAAGAAATGGACCATAATACCCGCCTGGCCCTGCTCCAGATTCTCGAAGACCGGTACCGCAAAGGCAGTACTATCATTACTTCTCAACTGCCGGTAGGTAAATGGTATGACTATATTAACGAACCTACTTTTGCCGATGCCATACTTGACAGATTGACAGCCCACGCCCATAAAATCGACCTCAAAGGAAAGTCTTTGAGAAATGTAACTTTAGTTTAAATTTGTATAGTCTTGTACTCCCCTTCGAGGTGGCTCACTTTGAGCATAATGGTGGCTCACTTCCCCGCAGAATTTACAAGGATCGGTTAGAGTGCCACCTGATCGCCAAATTTATTTGGATATTGATAAACTGGAAGGTGTTCCGATGCGTTGACGTCTTTATCCGGCACCACTCACCCGACTATGCTTGTTCTATGTGGAAGTTCTTCAA
>JBIOHE010000111.1:0-12220 GCA_044448725.1 Sphingobacteriales bacterium
AAATAGAAGATATGGGCACCCCGGATATTACTTCGCAAAAAAAAGTAGCGCTCAGTACAAAATTTAAAAGTATTTCTATTGATAGTGACGCCAAAATATTCGCAAGCGCACGTTCAGGTTTGTCGCCGGTGATATTTTATCAATTTGCGCAGCTCATTAAGATGCCTGATAAATCCCTGGCAAACCTGCTCCACGTTTCGCCCCGCACAATTAGCAATTATCAGGAAAAACACAAATCCCTTGACCCTGTGCAAAGCGAGCATTTGTTAAAACTCATTGCTTTATATGATAAGGGAGAGGAAATTTTTGGCAATATTGATGAATTTAACTACTGGCTCAATAAGCCGCTTTGGGGTTCAACAGAAAAACCTATCGACTGGCTCATAACCCCGGGCGGGGCCGGCCTGGTAATGCTCGAAATAGATCGCCTGGCTTACGGATATCCCGCCTGACGATGCTGGTTTATAGGATTGCACACAAAATGCACACCGATTACCTGTATGCTCCGGGTTTTGCAGGCAGGTGGAACAAAACAGGAAAAAAAGTACTGTATTGCGCTGAGTCTGTTTCCCTTGCTTTTCTGGAAAGCATGATCAGGCGACAAGGGGTTGGCTTCAATCACGATTACAATATTATTATCATCGAAGCGCCTGATGATTTGGCTGTAAGCACTATTCCGGCAGATAGCTTAGCAGACGGCTGGCGTGACTTCCGGGATTATTCCGTATGCCAGAAAATTGGAAATGAATGGTTTGATAATTTTGAAACACCAATACTTAAAGTCCCTTCGGCTGTTGTTGTTGAGTGTTACAATTACGTTATCAATACCCTCCATAATGATTTTGACCGTATCAAAGTAATAGGTGTTACCGAATTGGCGCCCGACGCGAGGATTGATGAATTGCTAAAGAGATATAAGGCTGAACCAAAAAAAACTTAGAAAAAACTTATGAAGTTTAAAAACGGCAAAGCCCTCAATAAGGCCTTTGAAAACAACCAAACCCGAATTAAACTCCGTAAGTTTCTGATGGAGTAAGACTAACCATCACGCTTCCCCTCTTAACCTGAACACCATCCCGTCCATATCTTCATTTATCCTTAACTGGCAGGCCAGGCGACTGTCGTGGCCGGCGTCAGGCAGGGTATCCAGTAAGTCCAGTTCAGTATTGGTGGCGTGGAAATATTGTTCCGGGCCTTCAAGTACCTGCACATGGCAGGTAGCGCAAAGCGCCATCCCCCCGCAGGTAGCAAGAATATTATGGTCTGATGCCTTTAAAACCTCCATCAGGCTCAGGCTGATGCCCTCCGGTATTTCTACCGGCTCCCGGTGGCCTGTTCTGTCTTCTATTGTTAATGTAATCATGTTGTTTTGAGATGAAAGCAGAAAGCTAAAAGCTAAAAGCCGGGAAAGCTTTGGACTTTTAGCTTTTAGCTTTCTGCTTTTTAAAAGGCGCTAACGCCGTAAACTGTTGTGTATTTAAAACTCAATTTCTGGTCGGGATAAACCTGTTTAAAGGCGCTTTGGGCCATTAATGCCGCCTCGTGGAAGCCGCAAAGGATCAGTTTTAGCTTGCCGGGATAAATATTGATATCGCCGATGGCATAAACACCTTTTACATTGGTACTGTAATCCAGGGTATCAACCATAATGGCCGATTTATCTACATTCAGCCCCCATTCGGCAATAGGCCCAAGTTTTGGTGTGAGGCCAAACAGCGGGATCAGGTGGTCGGCAGCAATTACGAACGTTTCGTTATCCCTGTCAACTACTTCTACCTCCTGCAAATGACCGTTGCCGTTGATCGCCTTGATATGTGCCTGCAGGATGAGGTTGATCCGCCCTTCCTTAGCCAGTTCAAATACCTTTTCAGCAGAATCCGGCGCACCGCGAAATGTATCACCCCGGTGAATCAGGGTTACTTCCTCCGCAATATCGGCTAAAAAGATGGTCCAGTCTAAAGCAGAGTCACCGCCCCCGGCCAAAACCACTTTACGGCCACGGTAAGCTTCCGGGTTTTTGATCATATAGGCTACGCCTTTACCTTCAAAGTGTTCAAGGTTATCGATGGCTGGTTTGCGGGGTTCAAAGCAGCCCAGGCCGCCCGCTATCACCACCACTTTGCTATGCACTTCGGTACCATCGCTGGTTTGGGTGATAAATGACCCGTCTTCCAGCTGCTGCAATTCGTTCACCCTTTCGCCCAGGGAAAAAGTAGGTTTAAAGGGTTCTATTTGTTCCATTAAGCCGTCAATCAGTTGCTGGGCGTTGATGGCAGGGAAACCCGGAATATCGTAAATTGGTTTTTGGGGATAAATTTCGGAGAGCTGTCCGCCAACCTGCGGTAAAACATCAATCAGGTGGCAGCGCATTTTTAAAAGCCCCGCTTCAAAAACCGCGAACAAACCAACGGGCCCCGCCCCTATAATACAAATATCAGTAGTTATCAATTCCATTTTGTTTGAAATAATAGCTAAAGATCCGCTTTATTATAACCAAACACCAATGACAATTAGTAATTACTGATTACTTTAAGTTATAGCTTGATAAGCAGAAGCGTTTAAAAAGATCAATAAGTTTTGAGTTTTTTCCGTGCAGCTGGATAAACTGGAAAGTGCGGAAGATATCCATCCCCTTAATATCAATAATACTTAGCTCGTTGTATTTTAATTCGCTGATGACGGATTGAATAGACAGGAAGGCGGCGGTTTCCGAATACAAGAGGTATTGCTTTATAGCGATGCTGCTTTCCAGCTGAATTTCAATCTGAAGGTCCTTCGGGGTGATCCCGGCGTTTGAGAGGGCGTTAAAAATAACATCCAGCGTACCCGAACCTGCTTCGCGCAGCACCAGTGGAATATTTAAAAGCTGTCTGGGTGATATTTCGGCCTTTTTAGCCCATTGGTTATTGGCCCGCGTAACCAATACTATCTCGTCTTTAGCAAAAGGCGCGTAAGCGATCTGGGGATAATGCGCTGCCCCCTCAACAATAGCGATGTCTATTTTTTCAGCTAACACCAGTTGGGTTATCACATCGGTATTGCCCTGTATAAAGGTAAATTGAACGGCCGGGTATGTTTTTTTGAAAAGTGCCAGTATTTTTGGCAGAATGGTTTGGGCAACTGTTGTGCTTGCGCCGATATGTACCGTACCTGCCTCCAGGTTGTTAAGCTGCGCCAGTTCTGTTTCCAGCTCGGTATAGGTTTGAAATATCTTTTCGGCGTATTGGGTCAGAATCTTTCCGGCAGTGGTTAAAACTATACTGTTACCGTTACGCCTGAACAATTGCACGTTTAATTGCTGCTCCAGCTCTTTAACATGTTTGGTTACCGCAGGCTGGGTAATAAACAGTTCGGCCGCAGCCTTTGTAAAACTCAGCCTTTGTGCAACGGTATAAAATACTTTTAACCTGAAATCGAAGATCATGAGCACTAAGGTAGGGGGAAAAGGTGAAAGCTGAAAGGTAAAAGGTGAATAAGGTAGCGGTACAAGTTTCACCAAAATTAAAGGCCTACTTTTAGCTTTACGCCTTCTGCTCTTTACCTTTTCTTTGCGGTAGCAATAATCACGATTCCTCCCACAAGCAGAATGCCCCCCAGGTATGGCGGCCAATTCACCGTTTTTTGCCTGTCGGCGGATATTTGTATGGGGCCTGCATCCACTATCTTTTCCTTTTTTGTGTAGGTAAAGCCCGTCCACATAATCATCACCGCGCCTGCTATGATTAACACAATTCCAATAGTTCTGTTCATGGTACATTTGTTTATAACAAAATGCAAAAAGCCGGCAATTGTTTTGCTTTACTTAAAACGGCGGCTGATCAATTGCCCTGCTGTTAACACGTCAAAAAAAAGCCGTTACGGGAAATCCCTGTAACGGCCGAAAGCATAGGTATGAAAATGTTATTAATTCTGTTTATCCTGCATCCAGATACCGGTAACCTTACTTACATCGGCGTAATTATTCAGGTTAATATGGTGGGCGCTCAAAAAAGTACCTGTTGTGCCGGTTACCGTTACAATTTTAAATTTGCGGATTACATCATTGTAAGTGCTTAATGTCGGCAAAACAGCTGCAGGGTCTGTTTGTATAAAGAAATAGTGAAGGGTTACCTGGCCTAATGCGGTCACGTAAACGTAATTGTCAGTAAATCCAAATGAAGAGTCGAACTGGTATGGCAGTGGCGCCCACTGGTTTGGATTATTTACAGGGCTTGGCTGAAAATAAGCCAATACCATGCCATTGTCCAGTACATCCTGTGTAACTGTATTATTCAGGCGCACATAATACCGGGTAAAATATTCGGTATAGCTGCCTGGGCCTGTTTCGTAAACATATTGCGAGTTCCATAGCCAATCGGTACCGCCAATACTGAATACATCGGTTTTTACATTGGCATTTCCGGCTGGCCCGGCTGGCCCCTGTAAGCTGATAGGGACACCCCAGCCTGCGGCGGTTTTAGGACCATATAACAAGTAGCTGGTTTTATCAAGGTAATAATCGCCGTTTACTCCCAATGAAGCAGCGGGCACACCGCTGCCACTGTAAATTTTACTGCCGGCGGCGCCGGTAGCCCCTTTAGCGCCGGTAGCACCTGTTGCTCCGGCAGGACCAGTAGCTCCTGCGGGACCAGTAGCTCCCGTGGCTCCCGTAGCGCCTGTTGCTCCGGCAGGGCCTGCCGGACCAGTAGCGCCGGTAGCGCCGGTTTGACCTGTTAATGAAATGCCAACTCCCCAGCCAGTGGCCGTTTTGGGGCCGTACAATAAGCCGGTGCTCAAATTAATGTAAAAATCGCCGGTTACGCCCGTAGTAGCCGGAGGTATGGTTGTGCCGCTATATATGACGCTTCCGCTTGTGCCATTTGCACCAGTTGGACCGGCCGGACCAACAGCGCCGGTTGCACCAGACGGTCCAACAGCACCGTCCTTACCGCATGAGGCAAGGATAAATAGCGCAGCAACTACTGTTAAAAAGTAAAAGTTTAGCTGTTTCATGATAATGGTTTTTAATGTTTAAATTTTATTGGTTTTTAGTTTTTGATTTTCCCTTGAAATAATTTTCGCATCCAATAATTCCACAATCAGAAAGCCCTGCAAACCTACCATCTAAATAAATCCCGTTCAATCCCCTTTAACAGGGATTTTTGACAAAGTTTTCTCCTGTTTTTAAATTCACGCTGTCAATAGGGTCTTAATATTCGGGGAGGGTATAAAACTTTCCTGATATTTTGCCGGAATAAAAGCCAGCCGATGAAAAAAATGTGCTTAATTAATTGTGACTCTGAATATTTATGTAAAGTAAGCAAAAAAAACAGTGCGGGTACAAGCGTAATACTACCTTTTTACGCTGCGGCAAATACCTGATATTGCAGAGACCTAAACTCCTTTGAGAAAATAGCAGGGGAATTTATTCTTTAGTATGAAAAATGGAATTGTTTTTGCCTTATCAGAAACTCCTGATTACAGAGATCACAATTCTAAACCCATCCGGGTCTTCAAACGTAATCCCGTTACTTTCCCAGTAGGGATTTTTAGGCCTGACGTGTTTAACACGGTTGACAATGAATTTCTCTTTGATCCTGTTGAATTCATCAAGAGATTCGGCATAAAATACCAGCAGGTCGTCATCATCGGGCTGATGTTCGGGCAGCGTATCCGAAACGGTAAACTCCAAATGCCAGTCGGCGCCGGGGATACCCAGAAAAACGCCGTCATAATTCTGATGATCCTGAAATTCCCCCAAAACCTTTAGGCCCAAAATCCTCCCATAAAAATCGATGATACGGTTTAAGTCCTTTGTATGCCGGGCAGTTCTGAATTTCATTTATCTAAATAATTTATCAAAGGCAGTCTGCAGGATTTTGTTGAATGATTAATTTATCCGGGTAAAAGTACAAGTATATCTGTTTTTGCTAATAATCCCAATACCATAAAGATAACAAATTCTGTTTAGCCAATTTTGACAGGACTGGCAAAGCCAATGAATTCATGAATGTCTATCCGGAAATAGCGAAGAAGTACGGCGTGAAATAGGGAAATTGTCTGAACCACTGATTAAATTGATTTTTTTGATTTCACTGATTTTAATTTTATGGAAGAATCTCACACCTGATGCTTCTTCTTCAAAAAATCGATTGACTGCATTATCAGGCTTTCTAAAACATCAAGGTTAATATCATCCAGTTTTTTGATGTAAAGGCAGCCTTTACCTGCTTTGTATTTGCCCAATTTGTTAAGCACTTCTGCCTGGGCTGCAAAATATCCTAAAGCATAAATGGAGATATTCGCTTTCCTCGGAGAAAACCCGACCAGGCAAATATCGCCTTCGTGGCCGCTGGCATATTTGTAATGGTACTGCCCGAAGCCAATGATGGCCGTCCCCCACATTTTGGCTTTTTCGCCGGTTATTTTTTCCATCAGTTTAATTAAGGTGCAGCAATCTTTTCGTACGTTTTCATCAGGCACCTTGTCTAAAAAGCTTTCTACAATTACTTCTGTAGGTTTTGTTTTGAGTTCGGCCATGGGTAATTTATTAAGAAATAAGTAAAAATATTGTACAGGTAAACAAATTTACCAATTGCTCCGAATAAAAAATAGTGTAAAAGCAGCCTTCAGCGCCGAATAAATAAGCAATAAAGTGATACTAATCATTTTTGTACCTGTATAAGCCTTATACCTTAGATAAAATTAGTGACTGACCTCATTAAAACGTATAAACCATTAAATTATTAATCTATTTCTATGATTACACAACGACTTAACTATAACTATAAGTCGGGCGACCAATTATCCGCCCGCTCCATTTTAATCTGGCGCATTGTTCAAACTGCGGTATGGCTGGTCGGCGCCGCTATTTTAACTTGTCTGCTGTTTTATCCGGATCTTGGCGTTTTACTGTTCTGGAACATATTGATCCCGGTGGCGCCTTTATTGTTTGTGCTGGCTGTTGGCGTATGGCGAAATGTTTGCCCTTTGGCTACTACAACCTTGTTGCCCCGCCGTCTTGGTTTCTCACAACGCAGAAAACTTTCGGTAAAGCAGCTGGGCATGCTTAATCTTGTCGCTGTAATTGCGTTGTTTGTTATTGTTCCGTTGAGGCATGCATTATTCAATAATAATGGGGTTGCAACCGGAACGATGATTATCGCTATGGCCGTTATTGGTGTAACCATGAGCTTTTTTTTCGAGTGGAAAAGCGCCTGGTGTTCAAGTTTATGCCCTATCCATCCCGTCGAAAAATTGTACGGCGGAAATATCCTTTTTAAAGTGCCCAATGCGCATTGCGATAAGTGCATGAAATGTGTAACGCCCTGCCCCGACTCCACCCAAAATGTTAATCCAAAATCTTCTGTAAAAACCGACCATCAAAAAATAAGCGCCTTTTTAATAATAGGCGGCCTTCCCGGTTTTATATGGGGCTGGTTCCACGTACCCGATGAAACCCAGCTAACCTCAATTTCCGCATTTTTCAGCGTTTATGAAATGCCGTTGATCGGCTTAGCGGTAACACTTACTATCTATGCGGTACTTTCATCCATCATTCAACAAAGATATGAACGCAAGCTGATCAGCTTTTTTGCTGCTGCGGGTGTGTCCTGTTATTATTGGTTCAGGATTCCCTCCTTATTCGGCTTCGGGAAATTCGCTGCGGATGGCCTGCTTGTAAATCTCAGAGATGTGATGCCCGCATGGAGTATTACGGCAATAACCATTGCGACAACCGCCTTCTTTTTTTATTGGCTGGTTGCGCATAAGAAAAACAGAAAAAGCTGGCTGATCAGACCGGAATTTGGTGTTAAAAATAAAAACCTGGCACAAAAATTATCGGCGTAAACATTGCGGCAAACAGTCCAAACTAAATTGCTGTTGTTTAAAGGGTGTCGGGTGGTCTTAATTTTGACTGAAAAAGGGTAAAAAATCTGCCCTTTTTCAAATGTTGTAACAAGGTCTTAAATACGCTTCGATATGAGTTTGATTGAGTATTTGAAAAAGCGCGATTTTAAACAAACAACTGAACCCCAAAGCGGGAAAAGCACAGAAAAAGCTTTGTCGTTTGTTGTGCAACGCCACTATGCGTCGCACCTGCATTATGATTTCAGGCTGGAGCTTGACGGCGTTCTGAAAAGCTGGGCCATACCAAAGGGGCCTTCCATGGACCCTGACGACAAACGCCTCGCCCTGATGGTGGAAGATCACCCGGTAGCTTACGGGCATTTTGAAGGTATAATACCCCAGGGTAATTACGGCGCCGGGGTGGTTTTTATTTGGGATAAAGGCTGTTACAGATCGGTGGCGGAAGACCGCGGGGATGATGCCAGAACATTACGGTCGGAACTGGAATCCGGCACCCTGGAATTCAGCCTTAACGGTAAAATACTCAAAGGCGGATTTACCCTCGTAAAAATGCGTAACAGGGAAGATAATGCCTGGTTGCTGATAAAGCATAACGATGAATATGCTGTAAAAAACTTTGACCCCGAAGATTTTGTGCCCGGAAATATTAAAGCATTAAAGAATAACGCAGAAGTTGAAGCGCTGCCCGCGAAATAAAAAACAATTTGCTTATTGCGACTCTTTAACAAAAGAATATGAGCTTAATGGACCTTTTTCATAGTAAGCCATTTAAGCCTATGATGGCAAAACTGGAGGCCAGAATATTTAACGACCCAAACTGGATATACGAACGTAAACTGGATGGTTACCGGGCCCTGGGTTATACAAACGGAAAAGCAAAGCTGATATCGCGCAACGATAAAGACTTTAGTGATGATTATCAGAAAATAGTAACTGAACTAAAACTAATCCATAAAAATGCGATTTTGGACGGCGAACTGGTAGTTGAGAACAGTACCGGTAAAAGCAATTTCCAGGATATTCAGAATTATAAGGGTGATACAGATAAACTAAAGCTTAAATACTATGTTTTTGATCTGTTAAGTTTAGATGGGGACGACTTGCGGGAGACAGCGCTTATAAAAAGAAAAAAACTTTTAAAAGATATACTGGTTTCTGCAAATACGCCTGATATTATTTATAACGAACATATCGAAGGTAACGGGGCGCTGTTATTTGAGAAAGCAAAAAAGGAAGGCTGGGAAGGGGTTATCGGAAAAGATGGCCGCAGTTATTATGAGAGCGGCAAACGCTCAAACCGCTGGCTTAAATTTAAATTGCATAACTCACAGGAAGCGATAATTTGCGGATATACTGCGCCATCCGGCTCACGAAAGTACTTCGGCTCATTGATTTTGGGTATTAAGCCCGGCGAAGAAATACAATACATTGGCAATTGCGGCACCGGGTTTAACGTTGCAGGCATAAAGGAATTATATGAAAAACTTCATCCGCTTGAAACCAATAAAAAACCTTTCGATGAAAAAATAGCAGGCAAGGGTATAGTGACCTGGGTGAAACCAAAATTGGTTTGCGAAGTTTGGTATGCAGAGTGGACAGAAGACGGGCATTTGCGCCAGCCGGTTTTTAAAGGTTTGCGGATAGATAAAGAACCAGAAAGAATAATTATGGAAACATCTGAAACACAGCTGCCGGATGAGGAAGTCATAAATATCGGCCGTAAGGAACTTAAACTGACCCACCTGAACAAAATTTACTGGAAAGAAGAAGGTATAACGAAGGGACAACTGATCAGTTACTATCGCAACATGGCCGATCTGATAATGCCGTATTTAAAAGACAAGCCAATCTCAATGCGCCGCCAGCCAAATGGTATCAGCGACCCCGGTTTTTTTCAGAAAGATACTGATACCCTGCATTTGCCATCGTGGATAAAAACCGAACCGCTTTATTCGGAGAGTAATGATAAAAATATCAATTATATTATTGGGGACGATGCTGCCACCTTATTGTATATGGTCAACCTCGGCTGCATTGAGATAAACCCCTGGCTAAGCTCATACAAGCATTCGGATAAGCCCGATTTTTTAGTGATTGACCTTGACCCCCATGATGTGCCGTTTACAGAGGTGGTTGAAATAGCGTTAAAAACAAAGGAAATATTTGCCCGCATGAAGCTGGATGTTTTTGTAAAGACATCGGGTTCAAAGGGCCTGCATATTTATTGCTGCCTGGGTGCAAGGTATGATTATGATTTTGTGCGGCTATTTGCAGAGCAGGCGGCGAATCTGATCCATAATGAATTGCCGGGAATTACAAGCGTTGAAAGAAACCCCGCAAAACGAAAAAACAAAACTTACATTGATTTTTTGCAGAACAGCTACGGGCAAACTGTGGCCTGCCCCTATTCGGTAAGGCCGAAGCCTGGTGCAACGGTATCAACGCCATTACACTGGCATGAGGTAAATGACCGCCTGAAGCTGTCGGACTACACCATTTTCAATATCCCCGAAAGGGTAAAAAAAATAGAGGCCCCCTGGAAGGATCTTACCAACACAAAAGCCGACCTTAAAAAGGCTTTGGAATTACTGAAAAAATAACCCCAACCCAATCAACTTAATCTAACCCAATAAACCACTCACCTAATCAACTAATTTTACCTAATCAACCAGCTTCAACCATTTTTTCCTCACCAGCAATTGCTGAGGGGTGGCATTTGGCAATGATTCTATTTTATATTTAACCCTGTCATTCCTGAGCAATGTTACAGGTAAGGTAAGCGGCAGACCATCGCGGGTAACCGAAACTGATATTTTGTCGCCGGGCTTTTTACCATTCAGCATGGTGGCCACATCAGTTATCGGCTGGCCGTCAATAGCGGTTAGTTCGTCGTTAACATTAATACCGTCAATCCAGCCTGCACTTCCGCGCAATACGGCTGAAACTATTTTTTTGGGGTTATTATTTGCAAAGGCTATCCCCAGGCCTGGGTCGTTTGTGGCGGCCAGTTCATCAGTTATTTTATAGCCTGCATAGCCCAGGTAATGGTCATAATCTATCGGCGTTAACCCATAAATGTATTTTGTATAAAAATCATCAAGCTTCCTGCCTGCAAATTTCTCGAAGCCGCGTTTAAATTCAGCATCGGTATAGCCGCGTTTTTTCAGCTTGTAATAGGTATTGTACATATATTTCATCACATCATCCAGCGAATACTTCCCATTGGAATTATTGATAATCTCCAGGTCGAGCATCATGGCTACTTCGGCGCCTTTATCATAATAGGAGATGCCGGTGTTAACGGAATTCTCATTAGGCCGGTATGCTTTTATCCAGGCGTCAAAACTCGATTCGGCCAGGGGCTGGATCTTAGCGCCGGGGGTATTCTCTATCGTATTAATTTCACCGGCAGCGGCTTCCAGGTAAATTTCGGGACTTGTAATATTGGCATGCCTCAAAATAATATTCTGGTAATAAGCGGTAAAACCCTCGGCTATCCACAGGTTGGTAGTATAGTTTTCTTTATCGTAATCAAAGGGGCCTAACACAATCGGACGCAGGCGCTTCACATTCCACAGGTGGAAATGTTCATGCGCTACCAGGCCTAAAAAGTTGCGGTAACCGTTTTCGGTTGCATAACCATCGCGCGATGCGCCCAGGGTGGTGGAGCTTAAATGTTCCAAACCGCCGCCGCCCCTTGCATAATTGTGCACTATAAAAACATAACGTTTATTTGGGTTTTCGCCGAAAACAGCGGTTTCCTGTTCCGCAATTTTTGCCATATCAGTTTTAAGGCGTTCTTTATCATAATTGCCGCCGCCAGCCATGCATACTTCATATTTTACACCGGCTGCGTCAAAACCAAAAACATCCTGGGTGCCAACCTCAATGGGCGAATCAAATAAAATATCGTAATTGGGTGCAAAACGGGTGAAAGGGTCGCCGTTTACCGCTTCCAGACTGGTTGAAACTTTTGTCCATCCCTTGTAAGGTTCAATATGAATTGTTGATGCGTGGTGCAGCATTTTATCGGGATATATAAAAATACCAGTGGTTGAAAGGAAGCCATGAGAAGCATCGACAAAACTGGTGCGCACGGAGATTTCAAAACAATACACCCTGTATTTAACCGTTACAGCGGACAGCCCGGTTGTATTAACCCGCCAGGTATTTTTGTTGATTTTTGGCGATGCAACCCATTTTCCATTAGCACTGGCTCCAAATGATTCCACGTTTTTTGAAAACTCTCTGACGAGGTAGGAGCCCGGGGTCCAAACAGGCATTTTAAGGTCTAATGTTTTTTGTTTTAAGCCCGAAATATTCATTTCAATATCAGCGTAATGCGCCTGCGCTTCGGGGAAGGTTACCT
>JBIOHE010000112.1:0-12217 GCA_044448725.1 Sphingobacteriales bacterium
CTCTAATCTCTATAAAAAAATCAGATCAGTTTCCGGGCAATCAGCCAATGGGTTTATGCGGTTTATACGGCTCAGAAAAGCTGCTGAAATGTTTCTTAATACCAATTGTACTGTTTCGGAAGCTGCATTTAAAGTTGGTATAAATGATCCTAAATATTTCAGGGAACAGTTCAGTAAACTTTTTGAATTGAACCCTTCTGAATATATTAAAAAATTCCGCGACCCTTTTCATGCAAATATTACCAGGAATGCCGTGAAGTTAAAAAATGGAAGGCTTTAACCTTAAATTAAACGAATACCCGAGTTAAAGCTTAATTTAAGCGCAATTTTACCAATTACCCCCCTAAGTTATACGAGTTTACCCCCCTTCGGTGCAGCAGATTATACCCATCTTAGTGCTGCCAATTATAAATGTAGCAATTACATTTATTTTATTAAATCAAAGGTCGTGATATTGTTAAGCCGGTAAGCAAACAGGATTTGTGTACTGTATTATCAAAATTAATGGGAATTTATGGAAGCAACAGGCCTTATTGCCGGGTTGCTTAAATAATTCCCTTGCTGAATTGAACCAATTTAATTTAACATATAACCTAAAAAAGGAGAACTATGGAATAGAAACAAGCTAAAACTCATCAACCACTCAATTGGGAAAAATCATTTAATGATAACCCTCTAAAATCATTGCGCATTGTGCGCACTTTTAAGTATTAATTAATCTAAATAATTTAATATGCAATACAATTTACATACCAATGTAAACTTGTTCAGAATCTTTAAAGTAGCCATCGGCCAAATATTAATAGCTTTAATAGCTGTTAGTTCGTCTTTTGCCGGCGTTACAAACATCGAAAAAACAACGTTTACAACAATCAATGGAGTGGAAAATGCTCCGATAAAAATTACAGGAAAAGTAACCGATCAATCAACCGGTGAAACTTTAATCGGCGTATCAGTAAAGGTTAAAGGTACCAATACCGGAACGCTGACAGACATAAACGGAAAGTTTACACTTACAGCCGAAGATAATGCTACATTGGTTATATCCTATATTGGTTATACCACATCAGAGGTGCAGGTAAATGGCAAAACCAACCTTAATATTAAACTACAGCCGGCAGCCAAAGGGCTTAGCGAAGTTGTGGTTGTAGGTTATGGCGTGCAAAAGAAGATAACGGTTACAGGTGCTGTAGTAGCAGTTAAGGGCGACGAATTGCTAAAATCGCCGGCAACTAACCTTTCAAACTCCATAGCCGGACGTATGGCGGGTGTTACCGCTACAAATGCAAGCGGCGAACCTGGTTATGATGGTTCAACCATTCGTATCCGCGGTACTAATACTTTAGGTAACAGCGACCCCCTGATCGTTATAGATGGGGTTCCTGCCCCTGCCGGGCAAGACAACATTGACCGTATAAACCCTGCTGATGTGGAAAGTATGTCGGTACTGAAAGATGCGTCTGCTGCTATTTATGGCTCCAGGGCGGCTAATGGTGTTATCCTGATTACTACCAAGCATGGTAAAATGGGAGCGCCACAGCTCTCTTATACTTATAACTATGGAGTGGCTCAGCCTACTACCATACCTAAAATGGCTAATTCAACCGAATATGCCACCATGGTGAACGAAATGGATCTTTTTAAGCTGCCTTCATCAGAATGGACAGCAGCGTCTGCCGCATTTAAATCGACAGGGAGCTATACCGAACCCGACGGTAATAAAGTGTCTGCCTCTTTTCAGCCTACCGATTTTCAAAAATTTGCCGATGGTTCTGATCCCTGGGGACACCCTAATACCGATTGGTTTAAAGCCGCATTAAAAACCTGGTCCCCGCAGTCACGTCAAAACGTGCAATTATCAGGCGGCTCCGAAAATGTGAAATACCTTACCTCAATCGGGTCCGAAACCCAGGACGGATATTACAAAAACTCTGCTACCGGGTATAAGCAATACGATTTTCGCTTAAACCTTGATGCTAAGGTTAATAAATATATAAGTACCTCTTTTGGCGTATCAGGCCGCGAGGAAGACCGTTCCTTTCCAAATGGGGGAAGTGCACAGGCTATCTTCAGGATGCTGATGCGTGGTTACCCGAACAAGCCGGCCTACTGGCCAAATGGTTTGCCGGGGCCGGATATTGAAAACGGACAGCAACCGGTATTGATCACTACCAACCAAACCGGGTACAGTCACGATACGCGGTATTATGCGCAGATGAACGGAAAAATTGAGATCTCCGTTCCTGGTGTTGAAGGGCTTAAATTTACCGGAAATGTTGCTTTGGATAAATATATGCAGCAAACAAAAAACTGGCAAACGCCCTGGTATATATATAGCTGGGATTATGCAACTAAGGATGCAAATGGTATTCCTGTACTTACCAAAGTAGCCAAGGGGCCTGCCCAGGCAAATCTTAACCAGAGCAGCGATGACGAGCTTAGCCGTATGTTTGAAGGAATAGCAAGTTATACGCATAGTTTCGGCGGCCATAATATTACATTGCTTGCGGGTGTAACCAAGGAAACATCAAACGGCAGTAATTTTGGTGCTTCCCGTCAATATTATAGCTCAACCGCTATTGATCAATTAAGTCTCGGCGGTAACGCGGGAGTAGGTAATTACGGTGGCGCTTATGACCATGCCCGTTTAAGTTATTTTGGCCGGGTTGGGTATAATTATAAAGAAAAATACCTGGCTGAGTTTTTATGGCGGGAAGATGGTTCTTATATATTCCCGGAAGCGCACCGTATGGGCTTTTTTCCCGGTATATCAGCCGGATGGCGGATTTCGGAAGAAGATTTCTTTAAAAACAATGTGAAATTTATCCAGAGTTTAAAACTGCGCGGATCATGGGGCCAAATGGGTAACGACAAGGTTAACAGACCCGGTACCAATACTTTAGACGAATACGCTTATGCTTCGTTATATAATCCTTATTCGTATATAATTAATAATGCAGAGACTCAAACATTACAGGAAATTACGGCGCCAAACCCGAATTTTACCTGGGAAGTAGCCAACAACAGCGATATTGCGTTAGAAGGAACAACATTAAACGGGAAATTAGATTTTACGCTGGAGGCATTCTTAAACAAACGTACCCAGATATTATGGTATAATACCGCTTCAGTTCCTGCATCAGCAATACCATCATGGCAACTGCCCCCGGTAAATTATGGAAAAGTAACCAATAAGGGATGGGAATTTCAGTTAAATTACCATGATAATATTGGGCAGGTAAGGTATAATATAGGCGTTACCGGCGGATATGCTCAAAACAGGATTGATAAATGGGATGAAACCCCCGGAGCGCCTGCCTGGCAAAAATCCACAGGACATCCAATCGGAAGCCAGCTTTATTACATATATGACGGTATATTTTCTACGCAGGCCCAGGTTGACGCAGCGAACAATAAGGCCGATCCTAACTACCTTGATTATAGCGGTGTAGGTGAAAGTACCATCAAATTGGGTGATATGAGGTATAAGGACTATAATCATGATGGTAAAATTGATGGGAATGACCAGGTGAGGAATGATAAAGTTGCAACCCCTACCTTCCAGGGAGGTATAAATTTGTCAGTACAATATAAAAACTTTGATTTAACTGTTTTATTCCAGGGTGCAACAGGCGGGCAAATTTTCTTTCAAACCGAGTCGGGAACAATAGGAAACTTCACGCAATGGAGTTATGATCATCGCTGGACGGTTGATAATCCAAGCACTACCGCGCCGCGAACTGTTGACAGGAATAACGCGTATTTTTCTAACGGAAACACTTACTGGTTGCTCAATACAGATTATATCAGGCTTAAAAATGCTGAAATCGGTTACACCCTCCCAGCATCAATAGGTAAAATAGTTGGCATAAGTAATTTGCGGTTCTATGTAAATGGCCTTAACCTGCTTACTTTCTCCAAGGAGCATATTTATGATCCTGAATCCACAAGTTCATCCGGTCAGTATTATACGCAGTCAAGGGTTATTAATATGGGCGCAAGTGTAAAATTTTAATTTGAACGATATGAAAACATTTATAAGGAATATTTCAATAATAACAGTTGTATCGGGAGTGCTGCTTACTTCGTGTAAAAAGGACTTTTTGAATACAACGCCATTGAACCAGCCATCGTCTTCAACCACCTGGGCCGACCCCAACCTTTCCACGGCTTATGTAACGGAGCTGTATAACGGCTTGCACGAAGGAGAACTTAACCAGGAAAGCACGGACTGTCTTACTGATAATGCAATCTATAGTTTTTGGAAGATGGATATGATGGAGGCGAATATAAGCCCTTCAAATTTGAATTGGGTGGACAATACCTACGAGTGGAATGAAATGTACGCACGGATAAGATCCGCCAACATTTCTTTAGAGCAACTTGCGAAGGCCCCGTTTGATAAAACATTGGTTGACAGGCTGAAGGGCGAAGCCTATTTTATGCGCGCCTATTTTTACAATCAATTGCTGCGCTATTATGGGGGCGTTCCCCTTGTAAAATCGTCTTATTCAGCCAGTGCGACCGATTTTACAATTGCCAGGAGTTCTTATTCAGACTGTGTTGATTTTATAATAAGTGATTTGAATACAGCCGCCACCCTGTTGCAAGGCAAAGCTATAGAAAAAGGGCGTGCTACCAGCGATGCAGCTATGGCCTTAAAGGCAAGGGTATTATTATATGCAGCCAGCGACTTGCACGACATACCAACCGCGTCAGCCAAGTCAGCTACTATAAAGGCATTTGCCCACCCTGAATTATTAGGGTATGTGAGCGGTGATCGTACTGCCCGCTGGAAAGCGGCGCAGGATGCAGCACTGGCTGTAATTAATTTAGGCACTTATGGTTATATGCTTAATTTGTCTGCCCCTGTTGCCACTGCTGCTGCCGGGTCATTAAACTATCAAAACGCCTGTTTATCAAGGAACGGCGGCGAAGCAGAAGTAGTATTTGCCAGGTATTATAGTAATAGTAATACTAATGGAAATAATGAATGGGGTGCCTGGTATCCACGTAACAACTGTACCAATGGCTACCATGGCTGGACATCAAGCGAGCCTACTCAAAATTTGGTAGATGATTATGAAATGATGGATGGTTCAAAATTCGACTGGACCAACGAAACAGAAGCAGCAGCCCCTTATGCAAACAGGGACCCGCGCTTTTATGCATCCATTTTATATGACGGCGCTCCATGGAAACCGCGTACACCCGATGGTGCAGGGATAGATCCTTTTAACGAGATCCAAATGGGTACCTATCAAACAGGTACCTCTGCCAGCCCGGTAACCTATCACGGTTTGGACACAAGGCAAGGCCCTATTGAAAACTGGAACGGGACCTGGACAGGTTATGCTATCAGAAAGTTTATAGACCCTAACCCGGCGATCGTTGACATGAATACCAGGCAGGAAGTGCCATCGCCTTTGATAAGATATACCGAAGTTGTCTATAATTATGTAGAAGCATGTATTGAATTGGGGGATGAAGTGAACGCCCGGCTCTGGCTTAACAGAGTCCGTTTCCGCTCGGGCATGCCTGCAATCACTGATGTGGGGGATGCGCTTAAACAACGGTACAGAAATGAGCGTAATGTAGAACTGATGTTTGAGGACCAACGGTTTTATGACGCACGCCGCTGGATGATTGCCCCTGCAACACTTGGCAATAAAGCAATGACCATACAGATTACAGGCACATTGAAGCCTGGGAAATCGGTGAGTGTTTACAGATACAGCACCGACAATTTCAATTATACATACACGACGTCGGAGTTTGTTAATGAACATCGTAAATGGGATGATAAGCTTTATTTCCCGCCTATCAGCAGGGATGAGGTTAACAGGAATAGCAAGTTAGTTCAAAACCCAGGTTATTAATTAAAGGATTAAAAAAATCTATATATTTAGTGTGAAGAATGCCGGTTGCAAAATACCGGCATTCTTTTAATTTTACCACATTAACTAACTAAAGCACAACCCTGGTGAACAAAAACAGTAGATTATTTTTTCAATTATTTTTTATCGGAATTATAGCATTAACCGCTTGCAACCACGCCGCAGAGAATAAAGAAGCTGCAGGTGATAATAGTAAGCCCTTATTTACCCTGTTACCGCCCGAACAAACCCATGTGGATTTTAGCAATACATTAAACGAAGGTTTAAATACCAATGTGCTGATGTATGAATACTTTTACAACGGCGGCGGGGTTGCCATAGGGGATTTTAACGGGGACGGCCTGCAGGATATATATTTTACCGGCAACATGACCGACAATAAACTGTACCTTAACAAAGGGCAAATGCAGTTTGCGGATGTCACAGCTATAGCAGATGTAGCCGGTCGCCCGGGTCCCTGGAAAACCGGGGTAACCATGGTTGATATAAATGGTGACGGCAAACTGGATATTTATGTTTGTTATTCGGGAAATGTAAGGGATGAAAAAAGGGAAAATCAACTGTTTATTAACCAGGGGAATGATAAAGACGGGGTTCCTCATTTTACCGAGGAAGCGAAGCAGTACGGATTAGCCGACGCGGGGTACAGTACCCAGGCCGTTTTTTTTGATTACGATGGCGACGGCGATCTTGATATGCTTTTGTTAAACCACAGCCCTGTTCAATTGCCGGTTTTGGATAAAGCAAATATGGCCGCCGCTTTAAAAAAATCGAACTCATTAAACGGGGTCAGGTTGTACAGAAACGATAACGGCTCTTTTAAAAATGTAACTGAACAGGCCGGGATCAGCAGTTCCGACTATACCTACGGGCTTGGCGCGGCTGTCGCCGACGTTAATGGGGACGGTTTGCCTGATATTTACATTTCCAATGATTACACCATACCCGATTATCTGTACATTAATAACGGGGACGGTACTTTTACCAATAAACTGCAATCTTCTTTGGGGCATACCTCACAATCTTCAATGGGGAACAATATCTCGGATATAAATAATGATGGTTTACCTGATATTTTTACGGCTGATATGCTTCCGGAAGATAATCACCGGCAAAAGATATTGTTTGCGCCGAATAATTATGAAAAATTTGATTTAACGCTGCGCGATGGGTTCTACTACCAGTATATGCGTAATATGCTGCACATAAATAATGGTAACGGAACCTTCAGCGAGATTGGCCAGCTATCCGGTATCTCCAATACCGACTGGAGCTGGGCCCCTTTGTTTGCTGATTATGATAACGATGGCTGGAAAGACCTGTTTATAACCAACGGCTATGCCCGTGATTTTACAAACATGGATTTCATGAAATATATGGCCGATTTTACGCATGATCAGAGGCTGATGCGCAAGGACGTCTATAATCTGGTTCAACAAATGCCATCCTCGCAAATCAAAAGTTATTTTTTTAAAAATAATGGCGATTTAACCTTTACCAACACTACTGCTCCATGGGGCATTACCCAATCATCCAACAGCAACGGGGCGGCTTATGCCGACCTTGATAATGATGGTGATTTGGATTTGGTGGTTAACAACGTTAACCAACCTGCATTTATATATCAAAACGAAACTAACAAACAACTAAATAACCATTACCTGCAACTAAAGCTGGAAGGCGCCGGAAAAAACACACAGGGCATAGGGGCTAAGGTTAGCATTTATGTAAAAAATAAAATGCAGTACCTTGAACAAATGCTGAGTTGTGGTTTTCAGTCGAGCGTATCGCCAATATTGCATTTCGGGTTGGGAAAGGATACGCAGGTTGATTCTTTACGTATTGTATGGCCGCTGGGAAAAATGCAGCTTATAAAAAACGTCAAAGCAGATCAGGTGCTAACGCTTAATGAAAAAGATGCCGTTAACCGTTATCAGCTGCCTAAAGCTGTAAAACCTATTTTCACAGAGGTAAAATCACCCGTAATAAATAACCAGGAAAAAAATAACATCAACGATTTTAAACGGCAGCCGCTAATGGTAAACCCGCTGTCATTTTCCGGGCCCTGTATCACAAAAGGGGATGTAAATGGCGATGGCCTTGAGGATGTTTATGTAGGCGGAAGCAATGGGAAGCCAGGTATAATATACATTCAGCAGGCTGATGGCAAATTCACAATTAAATCAGAGCCTGCTTTTGAGGCCGACAAAAAAAGCAGCGATGCCGATGCTGTATTTTTTGACGCGAACGGCGATGGTAAACCGGATCTGTATGTATGCTCCGGGGGCTATGATAATTATTCTGCCGATGATCCTTTATTGCAGGACAGGCTATACCTGAATGATGGAAAAGGTAATTTTACAAAAGCGAAAAATGCTTTACCCATTATGCACAGCAGTAAAAGCTGTGTAAGGGTTGCCGATATTAATGCTGACGGACACCCGGATTTATTTGTAGGCGGGAGAGTAATACCCGGCAAATATCCCGAAGCGCCGCAAAGTTATATCCTTATTAATGATGGGAAAGGGCATTTTACCGATCAAACCCAACAAATTGCACCAGAGTTAGCGCATATAGGTATGGTAACCGATGCTGCATGGGTAGATATGAACGGGGATAAAAAGCCGGATTTGGTTTTAGTGGGAGAGTGGATGCCCGTAACTGTTATGATCAATGCTAATGGCAAACTTATAAATAGTACAAAAGACTATTTTGACAAGCCAAACAGTGGCTGGTGGAATAAGATCCTTGTGGAGGATTTTAATCACGACGGACATCCTGATCTGATTGTTGGCAATCAGGGGTTAAACAGCCAGTGCAAGGCCAGTGTTATAGAGCCGGCAGAGATGTACTATAAAGATTTTGATGCTAATGGCACCATTGACCCCTTCCTTTGTTTTTATATCCAGCATAAAAGTTATCCTTATGTAACCCGTGATGAACTCCTGGAACAGATGAGTATGATGCGGTCGCGTTTCCCTGATTATAACAGTTATGCCGATGCAACGATTACAGATATATTTACTGCTTCCCAATTAAAAGGAGCTGGTCATCTGCAGGCTGATAACCTGGCAACCACCTGTTTTTTGAGCGATACTAAAGGGAAATTACATGAATCGGCATTGCCGTTACAAGTACAGTTTTCCCCGGTATTTACCATAACCGCTTTAGATTATGATCATGATGGTAATCAGGATTTGCTTTTATGCGGTAATATTAACCATGCCAGGCTGCGCCTTGGAAAATATGATGCAAATTATGGTATTTTATTAAAAGGTGACGGTAAGGGCCATTTTCAATATATCCCGCAGGTGCAGTCAGGTTTCAAGCTTTGGGGAGACGTAAGAAGTGTGACAGAAGTAAACCATACCTTGTTGTTCGGAGTTAACCAGCAAGGAATAAAAGCCTATAAAGAAAACTAATTATATGAAGAGATTGCCGCATGGATTGATATTTATAATCATATTATTAACTGCAATAGTTAAATCCGAAGCGCAATCGCGCCCTTATCCCCGAAATGAAAATTTTTACCCCGGAGCAATATGGCCGGACAATAACGGTGTTCATATTAATGCGCATGGCGGAGGGATATTATACCGGATGGGTGTTTATTATTGGTTTGGCGAGCATAAAATTGAAGGCGAAAAAGGCAATTCAGCCCAGGTTGGTATTCATTGCTATTCATCAAAAGATTTATATCACTGGAAAGATGAAGGAATAGCTTTAAAGGTAAGTGACGACCCCAAAAGTGATATTGCAAAAGGCAGCATAATTGAAAGGCCAAAAGTTGTTTATAATAAGAAAACCAAAAAATATGTAATGTGGTTCCATCTTGAACTATTGGGAAAAGGGTACGCTTCTGCATTAGCCGGTATAGCAATCAGTAATAAAGTAAATGGCCCGTACAGCTATTTAAAAAGTTTCAGGGCAAATGCCGGTAAAATGCCATTCTATCCCGCCGGGACAGCTGAAGAAGAAAAAGCCAATTGTGCGGATACGCTCAATAAAGACAATAAGTTTTTTTGCCGTGATTTTTCCTCCGGACAAATGATACGGGATATGACAATTTTTGCAGATAATGACGGAAAAGCCTATCATGTTTTTTCGTCCGAAGAAAACAATACCTTACAAATAGCGGAGCTTAATGACGATTACACCGGTTATACAGGCAAGTTTGTAAGGGTTTACATTGGCCACCAAACTGAAGCTCCGGCATTGTTTAAGAGAAATGGCAAATACTATATGTTAGGTTCGGGCTGTACCGGATGGGCGCCTAATTCGGCCCGTTGGTTTATGGCTGACAATATATGGGGCCCCTGGACATTCCATGGAAACCCATGCCATGGACCTGACGCACAAATAACTTTTAAAGGACAAAGCACCTGCATTTTAGCTGTTGAGGGGAAAAAGAACGCATTCATTTTTATGGCTGATAAATGGGAACCCAAAAATGCTGTTGATGGGCGGTATTTATGGTTGCCAATTACTTTTAAAGGCGATGATATTCAAATTAACTGGGTCGATCAATGGAACCTTCGGGTTTTTGATCAATGATCAATAGCAGCCTTAATTCATATATAACTCAAACTCACCCTGTTTTAAACACAAAAAACTTCAAATAATGCTGAATAAAAAACATAGAAAACTGATACTGCTTGTAATTGTTTTTTTAAATGTCGTTAATACATTTGCTCAGACGCATACATTTAAACTGGGTGACGACGCATTTCTGTTAGACGATAAACCATTACAGATGATCTCGGGGGAGATGCATTATCCAAGGGTACCACGTGAAGCATGGCGTCAAAGAATGAAAATGGCCAAAGCAATGGGCCTAAACACAATAGGCACTTATGTTTTTTGGAATTTGCACGAACCTCAAAAGGGAATATTTGACTTTACCGGAAATAATGACGTTGCCGAATTTGTTAAAATAGCCAAAGAGGAAGGCCTGTGGGTTATACTTCGTCCAAGCCCTTATGTATGTGCCGAGTGGGAATTTGGGGGGTATCCCTATTGGCTCGAAAAAGAAAAAGGGTTAATTGTACGCAGTAAAGAACCAAAATATCTGGATGAATACCGGAAATATATAATGGAGGTTGGTAAGCAGCTTGCACCTTTACAGGTAAATCATGGCGGGAATATTTTAATGGTTCAGATAGAGAACGAATATGGCTCTTACGGCAGTGATAAGGAGTATCTGGAGATCAATCAAAAATTGTTCAGAGAGGCCGGCTTTGATGGTCTGCTTTATACCTGCGATCCCGAACCGGATATAAAAAATGGGCATCTGCCAGGTTTGTTACCAGCTATAAACGGGGTTGATAATGTAAAAAAAGTTAAGGAGCTGATCAATAATAACAACGACGGTAAAGGCCCTTATTATATTGCCGAGTGGTATCCTGCCTGGTTCGATTGGTGGGGGACTAAACACCATACTGTTCCGGCCGAAGAATATCTGCCACGGCTCGATGCTGTACTGAGCGCTGGAATATCTATCAATATGTACATGTTTCACGGGGGTACAACCCGCGGGTTTATGAATGGCGCCAACTATAAGGACGGTACGCCTTATGAACCGCAAATAAGCAGTTATGATTACGATGCGCCGCTTGACGAAGCAGGAAATGCTACTGAAAAGTATATGAAATTCAGGGAGATTATTAAAAAGCATTTGCCGGAAGGACAAACGCTGCCTGATGTGCCTTCGCCTAAACCAACTATAGTGATACCTCAAATCACGCTGTCGCAAAAGCTTAGTATATTCAATATTTTACCGGCACCTGTAAAAAATACAACACCGCTTACTTTTGAAGATTTGAACCAGGCGTATGGTTTTGTTTTATACCGCACCACCGTTAAGGGGGGCCAATCTGGAATATTAAAGCTGAATGGGTTGCGTGATTATGCCGTAATATTGATTAATGGTAAAAGAGCTGGTATATTAGACCGGCGTTTAAACCAGGACAGCCTTAAAATTACTTTACCAAAAGGTGAAATCAGACTGGATATAGTAGTAGAAAATTTAGGCCGTATCAATTTTGGTAAGTACCTGTTGCAAAATAAAAAAGGGATTACAGGGGAGGTGCAGTTTTCAGGTAAAGAGGTTAATGGATGGAAAATGTATAGCTTGCCGTTTAACAACATAAATAATATCAAATTTAATACCAGTAATATTGCAGGTGGCAGCGCCCCGGTAATTAAAAAAGGGTTGTTTAACCTTAAAACAATAGGGGACACCTATATGGATATGCGCAACTGGGGCAAAGGTGTCGTTTGGGTAAATGGTCATAATTTAGGCAGGTATTGGTCTGTCGGGC
>JBIOHE010000113.1:0-12167 GCA_044448725.1 Sphingobacteriales bacterium
ACCTATATTTTTATGCAAAGCACTTGTTACCGGTGTCCAGTTTACTAAATCTTTCGATTTCCAGATCAACAATCCTGGATAATATGAAAATGAAGAATGGACAATATAATACGTATCGCCATCTTTTAAAATACTTGGGTCGGGATAATCGCCTGCAAAAATTGGGTTTGAGTAATAATTGCTTCCTTTTTTCTTTTCACTAACCTGGTTTTGCGCTTTTGCAAAAACCGCGGATAGCAACAGCAAACCCATTAAAAAATAATATTTCATTTTAATTCTTTTATTTCACCTCAATAAACTCCGGTTCGTACGGTGCGATAGTGAAATTGCCATTGTATTCTTTATCAAGAAGGATACTTTTCGATTTCCCTTTCATCTGTATTTCCTTTGGTATGCCTGTTACGTTCAGGTATAAAAAATGGTTCTTGTCGATTTGCCTGGCCATGATACCGTCTGGTACTTCTGGGCCTTTTTTAATGCCCAATTCATCTATCAGTTTATCGAGCAATGGACCCAATACTTCGCCATTTGCTGGCAAGCCGACATAAATTGCCCTGCCTTTCCCGTATTTATTTGAGGTAATAATCGGATAGTCTTTATCTAAGCTTATTACATTTGCGAGGATTTCAGCGCCTTTAGGTTCGATAACATCGTACCGGGCCGATTCAGCCCCGATAGTTTTTCCCTGATAATTTAAGTTAAGTTTTTTGCCTTTCAGCGAAGCACGCGATAATTCGTTCATCGGCTCGGTTTCTTCATAACTTGCTACCCTTATGCCGAACACATCGCTTAAACGCCCCGGATGGGTGCTTGAAAATACCCGCCCGGTTTCGTCGACTACAGCCGAATTACTTGTCATCACAACAGTGCCGCCATTTTTTACAAACTCTCTGATTTTATTGGCAGTTATTCCGTCCATCACCGTAACGCCGGGCACAAAAAGCAATTTATAATTTAACGCGCTTTTGCTGATTTCAAGAACACGGGAATCCATATTGCGATAATGAAACAAATTCCAGCAACTCTGTAATTGCTCATCCGCCGATTCGGGGAAAGCAGTACTGGCTATCTGGCTTGGAAAGGAGAATGCCAGACCAACTTCTGGGTTGGCTTTGTAGGGAAAATATTTTTCGATCTTTTTAAACTCGGTAGCTATCTGCTTGTATTCGTAATATTTGCGGTTGGGAATGCCGTCCCAGTCGAGCATCCCTTCAAGGTATTGCTCTTCGCCCGACCACATACTTTGCCAGGTCCAACCGCAAACCATTTGATTACCAGCCATCAGCGTGGCATAAGCCGATTTCCGGATTGAATTGGGCACAGCCGTCATCGTGGTAAACTCACTGCACCAAAATGGGTTCGTGCTTTCAAATTGAATACGGGCTATTCCGAACGAAGCGTTCATAACCCCCCAATTGGTGGTTAATGAGTTTCCGGGATAAAAGCCACAACCCTCGCGGGTCAATTTCCCGGAATAAGCAATTTCAGAATAGTCAAAATATCGCATCGAACTGAAGTACCATGCATTGGTATTCGTAAGTACACCAGGAGCGTTTGCATTGACTTTATCGAGTACTTTTAATAAGAACTGGTTGATTTCGTCGGAAACAAAACGCCTGAAATCTAATATCTTTTCTGGGGAGCCGTTTTTTTCGCCTGTCGCGGGCAAGCCAACCTCATCGAAATCATTAATCCTTCTGGACCACCGTTGCGTAGCCCAGGCTTTATTAAAACTATCGAGGGCCGAATATTTATTCGTTAACCAGGCAACGAACCTTTTTCTCGTTGTCTCGGAATAAGAAATAGGGCCGTCACCAGATTCATTATCAATACCAAAAGCCAGTAAGGCCGGGTGTTGGGCATAATGTTTTGTAAGTGTATCCGCGTAGCGGATAGCGTATTTTTGATACATCGGATCACCGACATCATCCATGTAACGATGGTTGGGATATTGCACACCACCACCCGAACTGGTAATATCTATTGAAGGGTATTTATGGTGCAACCAAATTGGTGCCGGACGGATGGCAATATCAAGTACCACCTTAATGCCGGCCTTATTCATCAAATCCATCACTTTATCGAACCAGGCAAAATCGAACTTACCTTCAGAGGGTTCGTAACTGTCCCAGGCCAAATGCCCCATGCGGACCGAAGTAAACCCGGCAGCTTTCATCAAAGTTATGTCGCTCTTTATTTTTTCGATGTCTTTATCATCGTGCGGATGATAATTAGTACCGACGTACAATACTTGAGCCTTTGAACTGAAGCTAAAAAAGAGAAAAATTGCTATAAATAGTAAGGCTTTAATGTTACCCGTTGTTTTCATTTTTTATTGAATTTATTAATTCTTATCAATGATTAGAATTTTATCTATGTGTCGATCCAGTCCAGCCTATAAGCTTTTAATATTGCCTCGGCTTTAGTTTTACGCATAAAATAGACATAGGCCGAGGGGCGTAAGTCATATTCCTTTTTGAAAAGCTTTGAAAAATATTCGGGCGTTTCAAATCCAATTTCGTAGGCTATCTGGCTAATCTTCAGTTCTGTATTTTCGAGCAATTGAACAGCTTTTTTAACTTCAGGTCTATATAGGCTGTTCCTTCTTTCATTTTTCAAATACAATATTTATTAACCAATGGCATATACCATTATTAAAAATCAAAAGCATCCAATTGAATTTAAAATGGCTCCCATTCGTCAGATTTCCTATCATATAAGACGTCTTTGCTCCCCATTTCCCAGGATGCCCGGAATTTGACAGTACCACGGTAAAATATACTTAACCTCATAACGTTGGGTGTTCTGAGTGTTGTTGGTCATGAAATATTCTACAGCCAATGTTTTATTTACCACCCTGAATATAATGAAACCTATTGCTGAAAATCTTATTTTGAAAGATGACTTATCCCGTAATGTTTTAAACATTTTTGAGTTAACTTCTTAATAAGAGCCAAGCCATCTTCACACATTTTTTGATTTTTAGGTGTTAATATCGGGCTGTTTATAATAGCACGATGACTTTTGAGTAAAATACCTACTGTATCAAAATCCTCTATCAAGGCTTGAATTTCGCGGTCGTCTAATTCTTGCTCTTTTAAAATAAGTTGATCTTCCATATTCTCTTTTATTTAGCAGCGATCAATTTCCCGGCCCTTAATCATTCGGTCAAATAACTCACCATTGAAGTTCCTTCTGTTTACTTTAAAGTTCAAGCTCCAGTCGGCGTTACAGGTAATAGTTACGTCCTGGCTTCTTCCATCGGCAGTAAAATTTACAGATGTTGCGCCGACGGTTAGCTGCGGAGACGGATTGTTCGTCTTTTTGCAGGAGAAAGATGATGCAACCCCCATCAGAAATATTAATACTATAGAACAACTTATTTTCATTTTGTTTTTCATCCGCACCATGTAAAAATTCCGTCCGGGAAATATCAATCATTTTTTTATCAGCAAGAAGCTGTTTGATCTAATTCTTTAAAATCAGCTCAAACAGCTCCTAAAATTTATTGAAAGTTTATTTCAACTAAATCATGTTTCATTTTAAAGCCCTGCGCCTTTTTTCAGCGAATCCAATGTCCGCTGGTTTCCGATAGTATTATTTGACCGGTTGATAGCATCACTGGCCCATAAAAATGGCAACACGCCATTTGCCTTAGCTTGTTT
Organism: Sphingobacteriales bacterium; assembly: GCA_044448725.1. GTDB lineage: Bacteria > Bacteroidota > Bacteroidia > Sphingobacteriales > Sphingobacteriaceae > Mucilaginibacter. The sequence continues at coordinate 3,666 of JBIOHE010000113.1, forward strand.
TGTTAAATAGCTATAAAAGTGCATCTGGGAATTTACCGACAATAGTGAATCAGCACTATCGCCTTTTAATTTGTCAGCATGATATGAGGTGCCATATTCGCCCATAACCAGTGGTATCCCCTTCGAGGCGAAGTTTACTTTCACGGTGTTAAATATAGAATCTACATAATGTTCTTCGGTTGAAGCAGCTGAGTTGCGGTCCAAATAAGCTAGGTTGGTTGAGTGAAAATTGGCCCCCCAGAAATACCATTCTTTCCCCCAAGTGGCATCTCCAGATAATATGCAAAAATTTGAAGGGGTATAGTAATGGAACTCAAGCATCATTTTATTAGGTGTTGGGTCGACAGGCATTTTCACTGGGTTAACCACCAGCCCCGCAGTTAGGTATTGGTTAGCCAAATCAATTGATGTAGTGGGTGCCTGGATAATCAAAGTACGATAAGCATTTTTGCCGCCGGTAGCCCGCACAGCATTAATAAACGTTTGGTGATAACGCATCAAAACAGTGGATGTTGGTAAATCCGTAGCATTGGGTTCGTTGGCACTGGCAAACATCAAATGTTCGTCAAAACCACGCAATGTTGTGGCTATTTGCTCCCAATACGCCTGTTGTTTAGCATTAATACTGTCCTGCTTTGCCCCTGTAGCTGTGCAATCAAGCCAACCGCCATCCCAGTGGATATTAACCATCACATACAAATTGTCGTTATAGCAATATTGAACTACTTGTTTTACCCGTGCAAGCCAAACTGGATCTATTTGCGCGGTTGCTTTGTTAATTATATGCGACTCATCATATTGAACAGGTATCCTTACGGCATTAAAACCGGCTTGTTTTATCACGTCAACGAGTTGCTGAGTAACTAATGGGTTCCATGTGGTTTCTGTAGGCCCTTCCAGCGAGTTATAAATATTATATCCCATTGTAATGTTTGCGGCTAATAGAGTAGCGGTACTGCCCATGCCAGTTGCATCAGCTATAATAGCCGAGGTATTGTAGGATGGATAAATACGCGCATCTTGTATCACGGTAATCCGTCGGGCTTGACCGTTAGCTGCACTTAAAAATAAAAGCAAAGAACGCCTCATGCCTATTGTATCAGCCGTACCCTTTAAAGTAATTGTGGCATTACCGCTACCGCCCGATGTTTGGCTTAAATTCAACCATCCGAAACCGGTGGTATCAATAGACCATGCAGCATTGCAAGTAAATGCCAAAGTTACCATACCGCCACCTGCGGGTATGGTGTCGGTAATATTGCCAATTGTAAGTTGCGCGGGAGCAACAGTTTTTTTGCAGGAAACAACAGCTAAAATTGCTATAAATATTGCAGCAATCTTGTACGCCACCCCTATTTTTCTTATCATTATTTTCATATTCTATTTGTTTAAAAGCTCCACAGCGATATATTGCCATGGAGCTATATAACTTATTTAATTTTTACAACACGAACATTATCAATTCCACCATAAAAACCGGTTTGAGTTGTTACCGTAGCAAAATTTTGAAGGTAAATGGTCAAACCTGTACTACCGGTACCCACTAAAGCACCTAAACTCGTAACCGAAGCACCTGCACCATCGCCCAAGGTTGGATCGGTTGCACGGAATGAAGATAAAGGAATGGTTACTGTTTGCCAACCTTTGGTGGAGTAATTCGCTGTCGCCGAAGCAGAGATTTGCCATGGCTCATAACGAGCTACATAAGTACTACCAGCAAAGTCAGTTTTAAAACAAAGGCTGCCACCATTCCAAGGCTTCGAAGATGGAATACTAAACTCAAACTTAAGTGCCCAATTACCAACAGGATCTGAAAGGTTTGCAGTTGGTATCCATGGATTACTATGTAACCCAGCGAATCCCCCTTGACCTGTTTTCAAAGCACCATTATTCATAAAAAGAGTTACGGTATGGTTTGTTCCTAACACCCCATCGAATAGAGTTGTATGTGTAAGCCAGCCGCCGAATACATCCAATGCCGGGTCATCAACCGCAGCATTACCATCGCTTCCCCACCATCCATTCATACCATTAAAATTCCATCCACCATCCATATTTTCGATAACACCGTCTTGCAAATATGTTAGGGTATTAACATGGTAAGGAGTAGTATCTGTGCCAAAGCTTGTTGTAATAGATACCGGCCCGCTTTGCGCTAATAATGTAGGCATAACAAAAGCAACGGTCTTTGTATCTTTTGATGTTGTAAAGGAGGTAATTGCAGTACCAGCCCACATTAACGATGAAATATTTTTTAAATAGTTACCGTGAATATAAACTGAATCGCCTGCCTCGGCATTTTCGTTGGAAATCCAGCTAATGGTTGGCGTTGCCACTATTGTAGCCGAAGCAGCACCAAACTTGGTGGTCACTGTTATTTGTTTAGTGGGCTGTGTTGCGGGCATCAGAAAACCAATTGAAGTTCCGTCAACGCTTGGGGTAAACGACGTAATTACATTTCCAGCATACGAAAAGTTTTGTACCAATACTAAATTCGCACCATATACATAAACAGAATCGCCAGGGTTGGCAAATACATTGGATATAGCCGTGATAGTTGGTGCCGGGGCACCTAATTTAAATGAAAACTCGGCCGTACCTGCTTTTGTTGTATAAAAAATTTTATAGAGCTTAGTTGTATCGATCTGCGAAAACACGATAGCTGGTATTGGTACCACCACGCTATTCGCCGAAAATAAAGCAGGGTTAAATTGAACAGGAGTACCATCAATAGTAATACTGGTCGCGTTTTGCAAATTCTGCCCGATTATAACTACATATTTATTTGTTCCTCCAGTCCAGCTTGGATCAGTTTGAAGGTTACCAGTACTTAGAAGCGTATCCTTACCAAACGCATGGTACATTCTTACGCTGGTAATCACCGGGGCAGCATCGCTGTTTTTCTTACAAGCCGGGAATAAAGCCACCATCGCGAAGAGCAGTGGCAATAAACACAATTGGATTAATGAATTTTTTTTCATAATAATATCTTTTAATTGTTAAATTAATAGTAAGGAACCGGCGGCAATGCCAATTTTGGATCAGTCGACAACTCTGATGCCGGTATGGGCAATGTAAATGAGCTTATTGTTGCCGGATTAACTGTTTGAGGCCCACCATCGGTACCCGCAGGTGTTGTTGTAGCAACCCCACTTTTATAACTGAAGGTAACGCGTTGCTGGTTGTTGAGGATATTGATAGCCGTTGTCGGGTCGTAATAAGAAAGCCGTACCAGGTCTATCCAATATTGTCCTTCAAAACCCATTTCAATCCTTCTTTCCTTTAGTATGGTCGCAGGGTCCAAGATAGTATCCGCATCCACACCGGCCCTTGACCGCACCGCGTTAAAATATTGCAGGGCGGTTGCATCCATAGTAGTAGCATTGTTGCCCAAAATAGCTTCGGCATATACGAGGTACACATCGGCCAACCTGAGCATTGCATTGTGTTCGGGAGATGACCAAATATCCATTGTTGGCGAGTTGTTATCTTTTTCGTTGCCAATAATGTGTTTTTTCAAACTCACCCCGGTTGCAGTGTAACCGCCATCAGCAGCATCCAGTTCGGGATAATGATCTCCGGTGAGCATAATAGTGGCTTTTCGCCGAATGCTATCTTTCGCTGTATAGTTCAGATAAAAGTCGTAGGTGATCGCTAAGGCACCCCATGCACCTCCACCCGTCGCGGTTACAGCGGTGCTTGGCGCAAGCAGTCCGGCCCAGGTGTTGCCATTGCCATAACCCACGCCTGCTGCCCATTGAAGGGCAAATAAATCTTCGGGAACATCGTTGTATGGCACCGTGAAAAGATTATAATAGCTGGGAAGCAATGATAAGCCGCTATTTTTGCACACATTGCCTGCATATTGTTTCGCACTGTCCAGTAATTTTTGGTCGCGTTGGTGTGCGCTGCTAATTCCATTTGGGTTCAGACCCGACATGGTTAAATATACTTTAGCGAGCATCCCTTGTGCCGACCACGTGGTTACCCTGCCAGCTACATCTTTTGCCGGAAGGTTATGCGCCGCGAAAGTCAGGTCGTTGGTAATAAATTTATAAACATCCGAAACCGTATTACGGGGTAGTAGCGGGTTTTGTATCAGTTTACTGTTATCCTCGATAATAGGTACGGCGCCCCAATAAACCGCCAAATGATAATAAGCTACCGCCCGGATAAATTTTGCCTCGCCTATGGCGGCATTTCTATCAGTCGCGGAAATTGAAGACGATGCCTGGTTTTGTATGGCATTAATAACCGTATTACATTGTCCGATAACGTTGTACAGGCCTGCCCAGGCACTTGATACAATGCCATTTTGCGCGGTAATGGTACGTGTAAAAAGCTGGTCTAAATCGCCATAATATCCTTTATAACCATTTCCGCTCAACGCGTCCCCAAGTGGCAACAAAGAATTACTATGAAATTGCCACCAGTCCGAACCGCCGTATAGGTTTGCTGTGGCCAGCCGTAAATCGGAAGTAGTTTTGTAAAAATTGTTCGAATTTATCTGCGAGTTGGAAGGGCGTTCCAAAAAACTCTTTTTGCACCCGGCGATCGCGGCACCGATTAGCAAAATAATTATAATTTTATTAATTCGTTTCATAAATATTTTTTTTAATTGGTGATTCCTTATTTGTTAAATGTTACGCTGGCACCAATAGTGAATACCCTTGGCTGGGGATAATAACCGCTATCCCAGCCAGCCTGTAATGGGTTCCATGAACCGATTTCAGGATCCATGCCTGTATATTTTGTAATGGTGAAGGCATTGGTTACGTTAGCGAATACATAAATTGAATGCACATATATTTTCGATAAAATATTTTCGGGCAGGTGGTAACCTAATTTAATGTTTTTGCACTTCAGGAATGACCCATCCTCGATAAACAGATTAGAAGGACGGTTATTATTGTTGGTATTGTCCTGTCTCAAACCAACAATAGTTGTATTCGGGTTAGTAACATATACGTTGTTAACATCGGATGCCGAGCCAGTAGGGTTTATCAAAGCCAGATGCGCGTAATTTAATACCGACGTGAAATAGGCGGTGTTATTTAGCGGATCGGTTTCTGATATAGCCAGTTGATTGAATACTTTATTGCCATAGCTGCCACTGAAGAAAATATTCAGATCGAAGTTTTTATACGAAAATGTATTACCAATACCATACTGGAATTTTGGGAGCGGGGAACCCAAAAAAGTCTCGTCCTTTGAGTCAATAACACCATCGCCGTTCAAATCTTTAAACTTGCGGTCGCCGTACCAAATACCGCCCCCTGCCAAAGAAATTGGATAGGGTATGCCCGATGAGTTAACCGGCAGGGCATGTGTTTTAAAATCATTCGGGTTTGCAAATACGCCGTCAAATACATAGCCATAAAATTCGCCAATAGGTTGCCCCACTACCGTTTTTTCCACTACATCGTTAATTGTATACGAGGTTTGGCTTAAGTTGGCATCAGACCCACCGGCACCTAAACTAAGTACTTTATTAATATTGCGCGATAGCGTAAAATCAGTTTTCCAGGAAAAATCTTTGTGATTAATATTGGTAGAACTGACCCGGAAGTCAAACCCTTTGTTGCTCACAGAACCGACATTGACATAAGGTGCCTGCATGGCTCCCGGCGAATACCCTGTGGTAGTAGCACTGTACAACGGGAACGGTTCCTTTAATAAAAGCCCGTTTGTTTCGCGGTCATAAATATCTAATGAAAAATTTATCCGCCCGTTAAGGAACGTACCATCAAGGCCGGCATTATAATAATTTGTTTTTTCCCAGGTTACAAAAGGGTTTGCCAAGTTGTTTTGAAACTGTGCCGTGCCCGATAAGCCATTGGCCACCGATGCAAGCTGGGTCACAAAAGTATTGCCCGGTATGCTCTGGTTGTTGGTAAGCCCATAACCAACCCTCAGTTTCAATTCACTTATCTCTTTTACATCTTTCAAAAACGCCTCATTGTTAATTTTCCAGGCAAATGCGCCCGAATAGGTGGTAGCCCAATTATGACCAGGTGCAAAATTCGAAGAACCATCGTCCCGCATATTACCGGTGATCAGGTATTTATCGTCCCAGGAAAAATTAACCCGTCCGAAATAAGATTCCTGTGCCGAGCCGCCATTACCTGTGGCACCTGAATTATCGCCCGAGTTTTTGGCTGTTGTCGCATCGCCGGCATTAAGGGCCGTCACATTGTTTGAAGGGAAATTTGTCCGCGAGCCCCCAACATTTTCGAAATTACTCATCTGCGCTTCATGCCCTAATAAAGCGTTGACACTAAATTTACTAAAATTATGGTTATAAGTTAAAAAATTGCGTAATACGGTATAAAAATTTTGGCTCATATTCGAGTAACCGCTGTTAATGCCATTATACACTTGTTTACCAAACGTCAAAACCGGCGTAAAACCATCCGATGTACCAAAATCGAAATTACCGGATACTTCATTGCGCAAAGACAAATCTTTATAAAATTGTATTTCGGCATAAGCGTTGCCAAATATTTCGTTCCTTGTTTTTACGTTTGTTACGAGTTGTGCCACCGCCACCGGGTTCGGGACGGGTTGGACCCAACCGCTGGTGTTGGTAACACCGCCATAAGAACCATCGGGGTTTTGAACCGCAATATCGGGTGTAAGGTTTAGCGCTTGATTAATTACACTGGAGGCTGACGTATTTTGATTTTCATAAACATGGGCCAATTGAAGACTGGTCCCTACTTTTAGCCAATTAGTGGTTTTATTGTCCAAATTCAGCCTTACAGAATACCTTGTAAAATCAGACCCAATAGCTATCCCTTCCTGGTTAAAATAGGATGCCGACAGTAAATATTGGGTTTTGGGATCGCCGCCGCTTATTGTTAGGGTATGGTTGTTCATCGGTGCCCTGCGGAATAGCTCTGCCTGCCAATCGGTACCCGTACCTAAATATTGAGGATTTTCGAATTCGGCCCTTGAATCGAAGCCCCATACTACCGCCCTGGCATTAATGAAAGTGGCAAATTGCTGCAAGTTCACGGTAGGTAGTTTCTTTGGCAACTCCTGATCGCCTGTATAGAAATCATAACTTACCGTCGGAGCCCCTACTTTGCCCCTTTTTGTGGTAATAACGATAACACCATTGGTTGCCTGCGAACCGTATATGGCAGTCGCGGAAGCATCTTTCAATACATCTATTGTTTCTATTTCATTAGGGTTGATCGCGTTTAAAGGGTTGCCGCCATTACCAGGGTCGCTTACCGGAGGGATAATAATACCATCTATTACATACATTGGCGAATTTGAGCCACTTATAGAAGATACGCCACGTATTTGGATAGACACGCCACCACCTGGCTGTCCCGACACCTGTTGCACCACAACACCCGCGACTTTACCCTGCAAGGCCTGGTCAAAAGTAGTAGGTTGGGTTTGGCGCAGGTCATCGCCCTTTATCGAGCTAATCGAGCCCGTTACATCTTTTCTTTTTGCCTTGGCATATCCGGTAACAACCACTTCGTTTAGGTTGTTTGGCGTGGGGTTTAAAGTAACATTAATAATATTACTGCTTTTAACTATTACTTCCTTAGGGTCATAACTTAAAAAGCTAAAGATGAGTACATCGCCTGACTTTGCCATTAGCTTATATGTACCATCAATATTTGATTGGGTTCCAATTTGGGTTCCTTTAATCTTGATTGTTACCCCAGGCAACGGCAGAGAGTTATCAGCGTCTACTACCTTTCCGGTGATGCCTATGGTTTGTGCAAACCCTGACAGGCATAACAGCATGCTTGCTATAAATAACGAAATATGGTATTTCATTCTTCTTTGTAAATTTTTATCCATTTTATAAAAGGATTTTAATGTTTTTTAATAATTGGTTCATTTTTTTGGTCTTTGTTAGGTTTTAATCTCGCTTTTTCTTCATCATAATCTAAATAGGGTGATCTTTTATTGGGTTTAAAATTTATTGTTGACTGTTATTTATTGCATTGTTAATAAATGAACCATTGAAATCAGGCCCGCAAAAGCTGCCGTATAATTTTTTATTTTTATCCCAGCAATTGATCGCCAAAGCACGCAGACAAAAAAATATACATTCGGGCATGCAACATTTTCATCGTTGAAAAAATAATTAACTTGGTTACTTGTTTATAATTTGATGAATATGCAGAGCTATAGCGAACCGTTTGTTAAACGTATAAAGCATATATTATCGGGAGATAAAACTAAAGGGGATTTGAAAAAAGGGACGGGAAATTTGTACATGATTATCATAAAAATGTGCAACAGACATTAACTATCTGAAAACAAGATAGTTAAATTGTCAACCATCTTGTTTCACAGCTATTTTCATGCAATTTCAGTTGAAAAAGCAACAAACACGTTACCTAACAGCTACCGGGATAAAGCTTTTGGGAATAGAGATGAAAATAATAAATACGAATAAAATTTGATCTACTGAGGGTGTAAAATAAACTGTGTCAGTTAAAAATCAAAGAAGGATTTTTAACTTTAAGA
>JBIOHE010000114.1:0-12133 GCA_044448725.1 Sphingobacteriales bacterium
ACTTCCCATCCATAATTTTTTACCGGGGCCTTCAAAAATCAAGCTTGTATAATCGTCATTAAGGGAATTTTTATCGTTGGCATTGTGTTTAAATACCTTGAACGAATAACCATCGTAACGGTTGAGACCCGACGCGGTGCCAAACCACATAAAACCTTCCGAGTCTTTAAATATGCAATTAATTTGGTTGTGCGAAAGCCCATTGGTAATGTCGAGGTGCGAAAATCGGTATTGGCTGCTTTGCCCAAAAACATTTGTACATCCGAAAATTAATACAATAGCAAGGAGATAGTAATATTTTACACACATTCGGCCCATTATTGGAAAAAACAAAAATCAACAGATTGATTTGTATAGTCAGTAAACTAAGGTAATAAAAATATTGCAACAATAGCCAATTCACCGCAATTGGCTTGCCTTTATATTTAAACCGTGTTATTAACGCTACCTATAGCCAATGGACTAAACCATATTTTTTGTTAATCACAATAATATTAAAAATATGCTACCAAAAAACACACAGGGAAATTACCTTTGATAGCTGGCATGGTTAATTTCTCTGTATGTTATTTCAGGCGAATGTTAAAGTGAATGCCTACATTTCACTTAATTGTAGTTCGGTTATTTCAAATTCCAATAGAGTACATAACGCTGTTTGTCAATCTGGTAATAGGGAACCAGTGTAACCGGCCTGTCCGACACGCCTTTCGTTTTGAATGTAAGCGGCTTCCCTGCTAATGGTATAAGCCATTCAGTCAACCTCCTGTCTTTTACGCTTAGCGAACTGATAACTCCATCCGGGATATTATCCTTTACAAATTCGAGCTGGTCTTTGGCAAAAGGCGCAGACGGGTTCATTCCGCCGGTACCCATATCCCCCGCCAGCAACAATGGACCATAAGCGATTGCGGCCACCTTTGCATTATCGTTTGCCGGGATCAACCGCAACGACATGGGGAAATTAACAGCCACTTTATCGCCGGTTTTCCATACTCTTTTTAACTCAATATAACTACCAGGGTTTCCTGATATTTTAACCCCTTTACCATTTATTGTAATCTTCGCACCTGATGTTGCCCAATGCGGATACCGGATATATAACGATAACGGAACCCTGGACGGTGCTTCCTTTACGGTAAGCATAGTCACGCTTCCTTCCGGATAACGGGTTTGTTGAACCATTTTAAACCCTTTCTCGCTCCAGGTCAGTTCCGAGGGGATAAACAAGTTAATATAAATGCCATTATCCGTGTGATAATAAATACTTTCGGCGTATTTAGCATGGTTTTCAAAACCGGTGCCCACACAGCACCAAAACGAGTCGTGGTGCGAACTGTAGGTTTTGAACAAACCGGGCTTTAAGGATTGAAAATAAGTCACCATACCTGTTTCTTCTTCCTGTGATGCTAATATATCATTGTACAATGCGTTTTCGTAGTAATCGGCATATTTTGCATCTCCAGTCCATGTAAATAAATGACGTGTCAATTTAAGCATATTATACGTATTGCACGTTTCCATGGTAGTGGCTGTAATATGTTTCGAGATTTGATCGGGCGTAAAGAAAAACTCCTGATCGCTGTTACCACCTGTGGCAAAGGTATGGTGATCGACAACCGTCTGCCAAAAAAATTCCGCGATCGTTTTTAGCGTGTCGTTATTTGTAAGTTCATAGCCGCGTGCTGCACCTATTATTTTAGGGATTTGCGTATTGGCGTGAAACCCTGCCAGTTTATCTTCCTTATTTGCTAAAGGGTCCATGATAGCGTGATGATAAAAAAGTTCTGCTAATTTTTTGTCGTTCTTGTTTCCTGTTATGGCATACAAATTATAGGCAACTTCACTCATTCCGCCAAACTCAGTTTTCTCCATTATAGCCAATTGTTGAGGCGTTAAAGGTTCAAGTTTGCGAAAGGCCCATCCGCTCATTTTTTCTGCAATATCCAAAGCTTGGTTGTTGCCTGTGTACAGATACATATCAGTTAGCCCTGCCATCATTTTGTGGATCGTATACCAGGGTGCCCACACCCACTCACCCGTGATTGCCCTTTGAATAAATTGTTTTGGGAAAGCACTTAGGTAACCACCGTCATCCAGAGCCTGCTGGCATTCGGCAAGCGCTGTCACCAACGAATCGGCCTTTTGTTTGTAAACTAACTCGCCTGTTGAAGCATACATCAATGCAAGCCCCGAAAGTATATGGCCCATAATATGTCCCCGCAGCTCACAATTTGGTGATTCCCATCCGCCCAGGGATTGAGCGTTTGATGCGATGCCGGCATTTAGCCGCCATGTATGCAGCAAGCTTGCGTTGCTAATGCTTAACATCCATTTGGCATCGCGCTTCATGTTATCTTTGAAACGACTGTCGAGCAATTTAACATTATTCAAGTTGAAACTTTGCGCTTTGGCGGTGATGTTCGGTTCAATCATCTGCGTATGCTGATTTTGACCAATGTATTGAGAAAATGCAGGTACGCTAAAAAACAATCCGATCGTAAAAATCCGGGTTTTGCGCAAAACCTGCGCGGTAATTCGTTTCATATGCTGGTTTGTAATTAATGTCAAATTAACAATAATATATTCATAGTAGCAATCACCTTTTCAGAATATTCCCGAACTAAAAAATGCGCCCGTATCTCACACGGACGCATTAAACGCATCAATTAAAGTCACCATCTATTATTGACCCTTTAAATGTTTTTTAACTGGCGCATAAAGCTAATTATAACCAGATCGCTTATTGTGGTTTCAACTTATATGCCCACAAATGCCCATTGTTGGTTTTTGCCGCTACTGTAGGTATATTGGTCAACCGCGCTACCATTTCTGAATGGAATTGCCGCGTTGGTCCCCAATGTAACTTCGAGGGCTTTTCCACTGTTTATATTGACAATCTTATAGAACCCGTTGTCGGTTGGTTGAATTAACCAGTTTTGGTTATTTCCACCAGTTCCAGTATATGACCAAATATCTACAGTGCCACCATCAGAGCCAGACCAACCATATACTTCCAAACATTTTCCCGAAGTATGCATAGGTGTTAAAAGATAACTGCCGTTTGCCGCGCTCAGTACTTTAAATTGCTGGTTTTGGCCGGCCATATAATCCCATTGGTCTGCCAGTGACCCATTAGCAGTTCCCCATCCAGAGATCTCTAAAGGCTTAAAACTGTACCGGTTAATAATCTGGTACACACTACCAACCTGAAATGTTTGGGATGATCCAGTTTGTTTTCCTTGCGTAAGGGCAGCTAACTCCCTTTGATCCTGTACAGCGTAAGTCGACCTGTTAATAATTGTACCAATATCCCAAAGAAAGGGGATCATACCATTCGCCAAAGCCTGGTGCATACAGAAATTATACCAATATGCCTTCGAAGCCAGATTGAAGTTTAACGAATCTGCCAAAAGAGTCCGATCCATTGCCGCAAATTCCCCCATTACAACCGGGATACCTTTGCTCGCAAATTTTGAGTGCAAATTTTGGAAATATCCGGTAAGTGTTGATTCTTCGCCCCAGGTCGGATTATGCGCAACATCGAAAGTGGTATGATAACCCGAACCCCAATAAAAAAACCTGTTGCCCCATGGTGCGTCTTGACCCATCAAACAGAAATTATATGGACTGTAGTTATGGACTTCTACCATCAAACGACTGGATGCCGGATCGGTAGGCATCGTATTCATCAAATTATACGTTGCCACCATATCGGCCCCATTAGGCCCCTGGATAACGAGGGTCCTGTAACTGTTGTGCCCGCCGGTCGACCTCACTGCATTAATAAATGTTTGATGATAAGAAAGTAGAACACTCATGGCGGCGGGAGTTGTCCCACCTGGTTCGTTCGTGCTGGCAAAAAGCACATGTTGGTCGAAACCACGCATTTGTGTTGCAATTTGCTCCCAAAGTGCCTTTTGTTTGGCATTGGTTGCTACCTGCATGGTGACAGTATCACTGCCCTGCAACCATCCGTTGTCCCAATGTATATTTAGTATTACATACATACCATCGTTAACGCAATATTGCACAACTTGCTGTACACGGGCGAGCCAGGCCGGGTCTATTTGTTCGGTTGATGTGTTTATGATATGCGACCAATCCCAATTACAAGGGATACGTATGGCATTAAAACCCCTTTGTTTATAGGTATCAATAAGGGCCTGGGTAATATTAGGGGCACCCCACCCGTTTTCGTTGCCGGGGGCTTCCATTGTGTTGCCAATATTAATACCTAATGTCATGTTCGCAGCGAGTTGGGCCGCTGTACTGGTCATCCCTGTTTGATCGGGCGCGATCGGGTTTGTGTTCCAACTTTGGTACAACGAACTACCAACATTTTTTGAAATTTGCAGTTTACTGCTTGGGTTGGCCATTTCTGGCTTCGTACATCTCGACAATCCTACAACTACAAGGAGGCATAAGAGAAAGTTAGAAGTTTTCTTCATAAAAAAATTGATTTGTTTTGCGGTTTTTGTTACCGCTATAAATAAATTGGTTAATTGCAAGTAAACTTGTCATGTAACATTCGAATGCGCATCTGTTTTATGAATCTCACAAAAGCATTCAAAAAACAGATAAACGGCGTTATGATTCCATATTTAATCAGGCTATCCGAAATATTTACACGTAAATTTTAATAATTGGCCTATCATTCTTTTTTGCTAAGAAGTTGTTATTTTATATTCTTATTTTAAAGCTTATAATCAAATCATCATTTAAAAACCGTCGCAAAAAGGCATTTCTTCCTACCCAGCTCAAGGCCGAAAGTATAGTAAACATGCCATCAGCAGCTAACAATAGCTGAAAGACTAAAACGAGAAATTAAATTTGGTTTGTTGGTTTTATAATTGGATGAATATGTGGTGTTACAGCGAACCGTTTGTTAACTGTATAAAGCACATGTTATCGGGAGGTAAATCTACAGGTGGTTCAAAAAAAGAGATAGTAAATTTGTGTATGAATATCATAAAAATGTTCAATTGCATTTAACTAACTACAAATGAGATATTTAAAAATTATTAAAAAAGCATTTTACTCGTTGTAAAAAAATGATTTATTATTTATCAGACACGCGCTGTTTAACAAAAAAACACCTTATTGAATTGCCATTTGAATTCGACAAGGTAGCCCTCCTCAATATTTTCGTTGCAATTTTATCTGCGGTTTGAACGGGTCTTTTTGCCCACTATAAAAATGATACTATGCCTATACCCTTCAAGCAACAAAACCCGGTTCTCGGCAAGGCAATGCTTTATATCTTGCCTTGTGTTCACCCGGAAAGTGAACCTTCAAAACTTTGGCTAACCACATGCTCAGAGGCTTTGGAAAGTGAAAAGCCTATTGTCATGTTAAGCATGAATTGACGGATAAACTTCAGTAATTTTACCTGTGCGTCCTCCGAAGTAAACCGTCATTTTATTTTAGTGTCTTTATTATTCCGATATGTTTGCCATGCTTGTACTTGCTTTTTCATGGTTTCCATATTGTCAATTCTGCGGTTCAAACACTGTCCCATCAATACATTCAATTCGATTTCTACCATATTTAACCAACTGCCATGCTTAGGGGTTTAGATAAATTCAAATCCGTCCCATATTCTTTTTGCTTCTTTTCGGCCAAGGCTTCATACAATGCTGCTGGTTTATGGGTGCTTAAATTGTCCATTACCAGCGTTATTTTGGGAGCGTCTTTATACCAATCGTCCGATATCTGCTTTATGAAATTTGCCCAATCCTTTTTTGTTTTCCGCTCTGTAACTTCCACATATCTTTTACGCGTTAGTGGTTCCGATGCCAGGAATATATTGGCTACTTCACACCGTTCGTATTCGAAATCCTCCTTCGTATCATGACGCGGCTTCATTTCTATAGGTAGTCGGGTTTCTTTAATCATCTGTTTTGGAGAATCATCCATGCACACTAACGGCAGATCCTTGTTCAACGACCTTTTATAAACATCTAAAACCCGCTCCATATTGGCAACAAAATCGCTATTCTGCAATGGCGGTATAATCCATCCCTTTACTTTCCAGGGATGTAATTCGTTTTTTTTAAGACCTTTCGAACTGTTTCGTAAGAAATCTCATCAACATATTGCAATTCTACCATCTTATCCGCAAGTAATCGTAATGACCATCTTGAAAATCCTTCAGATGCGGTACTACAACTTAATGCCACTAAATATGCTTCGACTTCACCATCCGCCTTGCGATCATAAACTCTGTTAGTAGGCCTATTTTCCAAAGCAGCATCGTAGCCTTCTTCTACAAACTTCTTCTTCAATCGGTCTATTGTTCTGTCACCGATTTTAAGAACCCGGGCTTTTGCTTCAATTGCTTATGCAAAAAAACCATTAAGATATGATGCCATTCCACACAACACCCCATTTTCAACGCTTAGGCACCAAAAGCGCAAGGCGGATGAAAAGTCAAGGCCGAAGCACCGCTAACAAACAAACACAAAATGCTTCGTTTATATAGCCTTGAACTTTCATCCGCCGGTCGCTAACTTTGCCGGATGCGGTGAAATGGGGATGGTCTTATTTGTGGGCGGAAAAGGGCAAGTGTGTTGCGCAGCTTCACTCTTGTGGTATGTCGGGTAAAGCGGGTGAAGTAATGATCCCGGAATCCGGATTCATGAATGAACCTGCTTTACCCGAATAGGGGTGTGTTTAATCAATGAGGCTGATTTTTTAATGCTTTCAAACTATCTGCTTCACTTTCGAGCTGTTTAATATGCAACTCCGTTTCCTGTCCGTTTTGATACCTTTCTATGCTATCCGTCCTATAGTTGTTAATATCGGCTACCTTAAAACTATCAAGGTCGTTAACCATATCCTCTTTGCCTTTTTTATCCTGCTTTAGGTAATTCCAGTACCATGAATTACGGTAACGGGTATTTTCGCTGTTTAAATACCAATAGCGGAAACCCAAAAAAGACATCAGCGTGACAGTTATCGCGAGGCTGATTAAAATCATAGCCCGTTTGCGCATGATCTTTAAAAATCCCTTTCCACCATCCTCCGGCAATACCAATACGCGGTTTTTAGTAAAAAGGTCATTAAGCTGCCCTTGAACAGCATTTTTGATAGTGGAAAAACCATCCGCTACAATATGGTGTACAGGTAACAAATCCGGCTTGGGTGCCGTGATTTCAATTTTATCTATTTTATTTTCAAACCCCTCTACCTTATTCGTAAGCTTATCAACTTTCGCAGGTAGTACTTTAACCACCTCTTTTACTGCCTGTAATTCTTTAGTAAAGTCTTCCATCATGGAATTAAAAACTGTTTCATCTATCATAATCTAAACCCTCCTGAATGTTTAATTTCTTGTTTATCTTCTTGTTGTTTTTTCAATTGTTCTTCTTTTTGTGATTTTGCAATGGTCTCCCTGAGTTGCCGTGCCAGACTCGGCTTTTTTTGCTCTTCTAACTGTAGCTGCTTGTTCTGACTTATCTGCTTTTCAATTTTGAGCAATGCAAAACCAACCTCGCTTCCTTTAAATCGTACCGCTTGCGCGTCCGTGAAGGCAATGCCACGACCCAATTCGATTTCATAGCCTTTCGCAGTAATCTTATTCTGAAATTCTTTCATGGTAGTGGATTGCTTTAAGAATTTAGCAATAGCCTCTTTTAATGCTTCTTTACGAATGTCCTGACGTGGCAACATCCTTTCTTCTTTTGACAGAAACTTCCGTGGGCTAAGCACTTGTTCCAATTGATGCTTCCTTTCCATACTTCGGCAAAAGTTTGCCATCTGTTTATAGTTGTTGCTATCGGAAACTGTTTTGGCATCATAGCCAACCCTATTTGCAACTATATGCATATGCTGGTGCTGCCGGTCGCCATGCTCTATAACCACATACTGGTTATTCTCAAAGCCAAAGTCTTTGGCCATCTGTTTCGCAATGTCAACCTTATCCTGGTTACTTAACTGGTCGGAGTGGGCAAAGCTTAAAGAGGCATGTAATACCGGTTTTGATAGCTTCGGGTTTAAATACCGCACCTCATTAAACTGCTGTATCAATTCCTTTTTATTACCGAAGCATTGATTATAGCAAATAACCTGCGCCTGCTTTTTCTCCTGTTCTATCTCCTGCAAAGCTTTACTCTGTTGTAATCTGCCTTCATGCAGATAGTTCAAGCACCCCCGGAAACTTTTACCTGTACTTATCTTACCGATCATTGTAAATAGCTTTTAACATCTTTCACTAATTCTTGCAAGCCTGTGCTTTGCGCGTTGAGCTTTGCCCTTTCAAGCACGCTCAATTCGTCAAAGCTGTTCCGTTTTTTGGCTATCTGATTCAGGTTCGCAGCTATATGGTTAAGCGTACCACATAACAGCAAAACCTCTCGTGGCAACGTTTTAACCCTGGCTTTTACCGTGCCTTTCAATCCCAGTTCCCGCAAGTATTCCGATACACTTAGACCAACTTGCTTTGCTCTATTTTCAATCTGCTTACCTTCAAAAAAAGAACACTTAACAGAGAGCGTTCGCAAACGCTTGACCTCTTTCGGCGGCCTGCCGCCTTTGTTGGTTTTTGACTTTTCAATCATTCTTAAATCCTTTCCTGTCTTAAAAATCCCCCCATGAATGCGATAGCATGAATGGGGCCAGCAAGTTTTGGTAACACCAAAACATAGCTGGCTCCCACATCGGGGCTAAAGCCCCTCGTGTGTCCCGGATACTTCGTATCCGGGATCTGTACCTTGCCATCTTACCGCTTTCCTCGTTATCCGGGCTTTAGCTCGGAGACTTGCGGTACTTCGTACCTCCAACTTTACAGCTATCTGTATATGCCTTTATATTACCCTGATGCCTTAGGGCACCGGGCAATTCGGCCAACACACCAGGCTCCCCCTAACGGGGTCGTAGGACGGCTGGTAACGTATGTATTCATACTCGTCCAATTCCCGGATACACTTATGGTAAGTGGCTATCGAAGCAATCCTGGAATAACCCATCAGCTCTTTCCGGGTAACCGGAAAGGGACTGATAAAACCGTTCCGCTGGCATTGCACAAATAGGGCGGTGAACAGACTGATATGGGTCGCCATCAGGCGCTCGTCTTTGCCCATGCGCCTAACCAATTTGGTATAAGCTACTACCGGATTGTTGATGGCTGCCGGAATCATGATTGGCCTCCTTCTAAAATCTTGTTAATGTCTTCCAGTTTGTAATACATAATACCGCCGATCTTAGTATAGCGGAGTGTGCCGTTAATCCGCAGGTTTTGTAAAGTACCAGGGGATATGTTGAGCAGCTTACGCACCTCAACGCTTTTCAGCCATTTCTTAACTTCGCCCTGTCCGGGCTTATTAATTAGTTTGATCGCATTTAATAAGTTATTTTCCAACTCCTTTAAATCCTCTTTCGTGACTAATTCTACATTCATCTTTCGCCTCCTTTGCTTTTGCTTGTTTGTAACAGATTATTGCCCGGCAGTATAACTTTACTGGCCAGCCGGTTGTTATGTGACGGCATATAGCCGATATATCCCTTTTGCACCAATACCCCTAAGCATTTATGATAGGTTGCAAAGGAGCGGATGCCGGAAAGCGGCATCAGGATACTACGGCTTACCCGGAATGATTCCCGGCAGCCCTGTTCCTGCCAACACGTAAGCATAGCTGCGTACAGACTGGCCGGATAAGGGCCGACAGCCTTATCCTTTTGGATGGTTTTTAATAAGCTGGAAATTGTTGTTTCCATTTTTGCCTCCGTTTCTTTTTTGGTTCAACGGGGCAATTATAAAGCGGAAAACAGGCGAAACCATGACCATCAGAACATGATGGTCATATGCAGGAAATGAACGTGGCTGTAATGAGCGGAAACAAAGGTTCGTTATCCGGCAAAAGAAAAAAGATCAGACTTCAGGGTCAACCCTAACAATCTTAAACAGTTTTTTCTCTGTCGGTATAGGTGTTTTGGGAGGCGTGTTTTTTTCTTTATCGCCAAAGTAGTTCTTTACTGTTTCTTTAGAAATGGGGCTGCTACCCTTTGAAAAGTACTTACTTACCATTTTGTAATAAGGGCTGGAATTGTCGCACTTTAGAAAAAACCTGCCGGATGGCAGGGTAAGATCAATAATTTGCTGGAGTAGGTCGATCAGGGTAGGCAGGTGGCTTTCCTCTACCATGACCTTTTGTTTGACTTCCAGTTTGTTCAGTTCCTGTAATTGATGCTGGTATTCCGCAATTTGTTGTTGCTGCTTGGCAATAATGGCATCTTTCTCTGCGATTACTATATGAGAAGGGCGTGCGTTAAACTGGTCGATACTATCTAAATAAGCTGCAAAAGTCCGCAAATGCAGTTTTTGCTTGTTTGTTCGTTCGTGTTTGGTTTTAGAATCGATTTTATCATCGTCGATCAACTTGGCTATACCGTCATGGACAATATCCCAAACATGCCTGAAAAACTCCGATTCTTCATCACCCGGATTGACTTTTAGAAAATGGGACAGATGGTAATGGTAGAATGCATCAAACTCACTTTCATCACGCTCATAAATGTTATTCAGGAAATGGCGGTCATAGTGGCTCGTCCACCATGAAAAGGGCATACCAATATCGTAAGGGTGTTCCCGCCGCTTAAAACGGATACAAGGTTTAAAGTATTCTTTGGATTTAAAGTTTTCTTTCATGGCAGATAAAAGTTACTTAACTCAAAGTTAGGTATTATAATTATGCCAAAAAAAGCCTGCATAGTTAATCAGTCTTTGTCTCAATTGTCTGTTGCACAAACCATTCAACATATTGTGGCAGTGCGGTGCCTGCATAATAAGGCAGGTTCATCAATAAATACGGTTTTTTATTAGGTGTGATGGCTTTCTCTACCTTAAAGGCACCTGCGTACATCCGAATGGCATATGGATGGTCTGCGGCTTCAATGAACTGATGAAGTGATTTTAAACTTCCGGTACTGCCTGATTTTATTTCTATGGGAATAACAAACTTGCCATAAGCGTACAGTAAATCAACTTCTGCATTGGATTGGGCTTTTTCTCTCACCCAAAAATTCGGTGTGTGTGCCGAAATACTTTGGAGGGATATTAGTTCCTGCGTTATCAAATGGGGTATAACAGCCCCTTTGTAAGCACTGTTCAAATCATCCATTGGCAGCATTTCCGCCTGAATGCCCAAAGAATAATTGACCAGGCCAGTATCCAGGAATTGCAAACGCGGCGCTTTCTTCAAATCGGCCTTCAATGGCGGGTGCATATCTGTGGTCGGGTATATCAAACGCACGATTTTTGCCTCGTCAAGTGTTCTAAATGCTTCTCCTACCTCTCGCGACCGATAGTTGGAATTTCCAAAGCCCTGAAACTTTACACGTTCGTCCAAATACAGCGATGCAGTATCCATTAAATGTTTAATGATTTTCCTTTCCGTGTCGTTGGATGTATATTTTTCTACATCATTTTTATACGTACCCCAAATGCTTTCATAAATAATCCGTAAATCTGAAAGGCTATGTTTGTCAACATCTGTTTTTATTACTTCGGGCATACCTCCGATAATCGCATAGCGATGAAAGGCGTCCATTAAGGTTTGATGTGCAAAAGCTTTTACCGGAACCTGCTGCAATTGTTTGAGCAACGCTTGTTTTCCGGTGGCTTCCAGATATTCCTGGAAATTCAGCGGGTGGAGATATAAGAACTCAACACGGCCTACCGGAAAGCTGTGCACTTTCTGCATGGCAAACTCTAATAATGAACCTGCGCTGATGACATGAAGTGCCGGTATTTCTTCATAAAAATAGCGCAATAGCTGGATAGCCTTGGGGCTCTCCTGTATTTCATCAATGAATAAAAGGGTATCTGTGACAGCCGATGAAGGGATATTATGGGATAAAAATAAAGCTTCAAAAATGGTTTGAACATCATCAAAGTCATCAAAATAACGGCGGTCAGCCGGTTTTTCCAGGTTTAGCACAATAGTGTGCGCATACGTTCCGGCAAAATCACGTATCAAGGTGGTTTTGCCAACCTGACGCGCGCCTCTTATAATAAGCGGCTTACGCGCGGTACTTATTTTCCAGCGATCAAGATAATTTTCAATACTTCTTTTAAAGGCCATAACAGGAAACGTAACAGAATAAAGGCAAATTTACAGTTTATTTGTAATAAAAT
>JBIOHE010000115.1:0-11937 GCA_044448725.1 Sphingobacteriales bacterium
ATTTCAGATGGTTTTTTCTTTAAAGCTGGTGCCATCTTAAAAAGAGTAGCAATAGTTGGCATTCTTAATCCCCTTTCAAGCAAAGAGATATAAGTTCTATCGAGCTCGCTTTGCAATGCAAGCGCCTCTTGAGTAATACCATTTTCTTCACGGATATTTTTTAGAACCTGACCAAAAATCTTCTCTAACATATTTGCTTCCAATTTGAACTTTTTAGTTTGAGACTTCAACAGACTATAGTCTGCAAAAATTTATTGTATATTTGATGTATATTCGTTTTTATGAAGGACAAGAATAGCTTCTTTAGAGTTTTGGGGTTAAAAGGCGGCGATAAAAAAGGGTTACAAGAGATTGCTGATAAACTTGCGATTTCATTGAAATCGCTGATTTATTATAATGACCATTCTATTTTACCGCCAATTGACGAGCTTGAAAAAATTGCTTCTTTTTTTGGAATTAACAAGTTTCAAATTATGATTGGAATGGGAATTTATGACCAGGAACTTAAAGAGATGTTAAGTCTTCAGGCCGCAAGCATTGCAGAACGTTTGAATTTATCTAAAATAGAAATACCATTTAACCATAAATCTGTTTATAAATCAGCATTTGTTGAACTCTTTGAAGGTGACTGCCTTAGTCTGATGGCAGAAATGCCAAGCAATTCTGTTGATCTTGTTTTTGCTGATCCTCCATTTAATTTAGCTAAACTATATCCATCTAATATGGATGATAATGTGTCTATATCCGAATATATTCGCTGGACTGAACAATGGTTGTCCGAATGTATAAGAATATTAAAACCAGGTGGAAGTCTATTTGTATGGAACCTCCCTAAATGGAATACTTATTTCAGTGAATTTCTAAATCATCGACTCACTTTCAGACATTGGATAACCGTCGATATAAAATATTCATTACCAATTTCCTCTAAATTATATCCTTCACATTATGCATTGCTTTACTATGTAAAACAAGAAAAACCCTCTGTTTTTAAACCTGATCGTTTAAGAATGGACACTTGCCGTCATTGCTATAGAGAAATACGGGATTATGGGGGCTACAAAGATAAAATGAACCCATCAGGAATTAATATGGCAGATGTCTGGTACGATATACCTCCAGTGCGTCATTCAAAGTATAAGAAAAGAAAAGATGCCAATGAATTGTCTGTTAAACTTATCGACAGGATTTTGGAAATGGCATCGAAAGAGGGAGATGTGGTTTTTGATCCTTTTGGCGGCTCCGGAACTACCTACCTGGTAGCTGAATTGAAGGGTCGTCGATGGGTTGGTGTTGAACTCGGTCCAACGGATATAATTATTGAAAGATTATCTAACACAACCGAGGAATTATCATATTTGAATAAGTATAGGGAGGATTATAATCAGCTCTTTCCTGATATCATTAAAAAAGAAAGGATTAAACGAAAACTATGGATACCCGAAAATTTCGTTAAACAAGCTGATGAGCGAATTCGTGAATTGAAATTATTTTAAAACGCTTGAGATTATAGCAACTTCAGTATGCAACGCACTCCCAAAGCATTTCAGTTGACCTGCCTATTTTTTTCCTGTAAACCCGAAATCAAATATTACTCCAACCCGTAATCCTTTAGCTTCCTGTACAAAGTTGCAACCCCGATATTCAGCAGCCGGGCGGCTTCGGCGCGGTTGCCGTGGGCATGGTTTAGTACACGCTGTATATGCAATTTCTCGATGGATGAAAGATCAAAAGCCGATAAAGTATTGCCTGCTTTTGTTGGCTGCGGTTCCTGCATTTCATAAGGGAGCAGGCTTTCATCCAAAAAATTATCATCGGCTAAAATTACAGCGCGTTCAATAATATTTTTTAGCTCGCGGATATTCCCCGGCCAGTTATAGGCCTCCAGTTTCTCAACAAATTTCTGGCTCAGGCCGGTAAGCTGTTTTTTTACCTTTGCAGCAAAATAGTGCATAAAATATTCCGCCAGCAATTTTATGTCTTTCTTCCGGTCACGCAGGGCAGGTAAGGTAATCTGGAATACCGATAAACGGTAATACAGGTCGGACCGAAAACCACCCCTGTTAACCTCTTCCTGCAGGTTTCGGTTGGTTGCCGCCAAAATGCGCACATTTACCTGGGTGGGTTTGGTATCCCCGATCTTTATGAACTGCTGCGACTCCAGCACGCGGAGTAGTTTGGCCTGCAGGTCGTGGTCAAGTTCGCCAATTTCATCCAAAAAAATAGTGCCGCCGCTGGCTTCTTCAAACAGCCCTTTTTTATCTTTCACAGCGCCGGTAAATGAACCTGCTTTATGACCGAACAACTCGCTTTCCAGCAATTCTTTTGTAAAAGCGCTGCAATTTACCGCCACAAATGACTTGGCATGACGGTTACTGGCCTGGTGTATGGCCTCGGCAAATAATTCTTTTCCTGTGCCTGTTTCGCCCAATAATAAAACGGTAGTATCTGTAAGGGCAACTTTTTGGGCCAGTCTTATCACATCGGCTATCGCGGTTGATTTTCCGATCAGCCTGTCAAAACCAAATTTGGTATTCAGCTTTTTTTCAAGTTCAATCACCCTGAACTGTAACAGGGCCTTATCCATCGCTTTACTTACTAAAGGGATAATTTTTTCATTGTCGTCGCCCTTGGTGATATAATCGAACGCGCCCGACTTAATGGCTTTTACGCCATCATTAATGGTACCAAAGGCGGTTAACACAATTATTTCGGTGGCAGGCCAGGCGGCTTTTATTTGTGAGGACAGCTCAATACCGTTAATATCAGGCAATTTCACATCGCTGATCACTACCGGGATAGCCTCATGCTGTAATTTCTTCAAACCCTCTTTCCCGGTCGAAGCCACCAATACCTCGTAGCCTTCCAGCTGGAGGATACGGGCCAGCAGGTTACGCAGCCGTTCTTCGTCGTCAATTATTAGCAGCTTATCTTTTTGCATTCTAAAAGGCAAATGTGATAATTTGATTTCGGATTTCGGAATTTCGATTTCGGAATTTTAAAATTCTCATTGCAAAGAACGAAGCAATCGCAAACTATGTATGCAGATATCAATAATTCGCGACTACCACGCTCACAGAAATACATCTATCGTTACCCCCGAATTTACGCTTTCGGCAACTTAAACCCGTTATGGTATTCCTTCATTAAATACTGCTTATTAACTGCTTTATCGGTGAATTCATGCTCCGCTTCGTTCCATTCCAGCTTTTTACCGGTACGATAGGCGATGTTACCCATTTGCGCCACCGTCGCTACGTGAGCGCCCGCCTGTATCGGGCAATGCAGGTCTTCCATTTTGCGCGATTTCACAACGCTAACAAAGTTTTCCCAATGTTTATCAAGGCCATTATCCGATGAACCAACAAATGGTTTAGCCACTTTGCTTTTGCTCTGCCTTTCTTCAATAACTTCCCAACCGCCCCTGTTTAGTATCAGTGTTCCGTTATTACCAATATAAGCAATGCCATGATCGCGGTTGTAGGAGCCATTATCAATCCCCATTGCCGAATCCCAAACCATATTAAAGCCCTCAAACTCATACAGCGTGGTTAATGTATCCGGTGTTTCTTCGTATAATTCAGGGTAAGCAAACCTTCCGCCTAAAGCCGAAACCGATTTTGGTACGGGCGAATTCATACCCAACAAACCATAATCTAACAAATGCACGCCCCAGTCGGTCATCAGGCCGCCTGCGTAATCCCAAAACCACCGGAAATTAAAATGGAAACGGCTTGCGTTGAACGGAACTGTTTTTGCAGGACCTAACCAGCCGGCATAATTAACGCCTGTGGGTGGCGCAGTATCTGCAACCACCTGCCCTGGTTTCATCCAGCCCTGGTAGCACCAAACCTTCACCGTGCGTATATTCCCTAATTGACCACTTTGAACAAAATCGACTGCATCCTTAAAATGCTGCTGACTGCGCTGCCACTGCCCTGCCTGCACAACCTTGTTATAATGTTGCTGTGCGTTAACCATTGCCCGGCATTCGCCTATTGAATTACCAACCGGCTTTTCACAATATACATCTTTACCGGCTTCGCAGGCATGCATCATAATAAGGGCATGCCAGTGATCGGGGGTTCCGATTACTACGGCGTCAATGTCTTTCTGGTCAAGCAAAGCCCGGTAATCGTCATAACGTTTAACTTTTGAAGGATCATGGCCCATTTTGGCAAAGTCGTTCATCCGCTTGTCCATCACGTTTTTATCCACATCACAAATGGCAACCAGGTTTACGCCCGGAACCTTTAAAGCGGCTGTAACATCTGCCCACCCCATGCCATTGATGCCTATAGCGCCAATGTTCAGCTGGTCACTGGGCATAATGCGATTTTTAAAAATGGCGAAAGCCTGGTTGTTAAAGGTAGAGGCTAACAAACCGCCTCCGGCTATAATGGCCGATTTTTGGATAAAATCTCTGCGTGAACTCATAAGTTTATTTGGATTGGTGGCTAAATTTAAACACGATTTATAAGATTTGAGGCATTATCACGATTTTTTTACCTTTAAATCTTTAAACTGAAGCTTTTGCCGGAAAGCTGCCCCGTTTGTGCCGGAGTGGTGGTTTTAACAACATTATCCCGGTTTATAAACATCAAGGGAGTATTTTCAAACTCCGTAATTGCGGCGATCTATTGATAGTATCCACGCCTGGCCATTCTCATATATTGCCGGTGTCGCCGGTCCTCGTAAAATTTATTGACCACTAATATGGCATGGATAACGCCGGGGATCCAAAAAAAGATGGTTAAAATAATATTCAATACAAATGAACCCATTTTACCGGTTGTAAATATGGCCAGTGGCGGGCATAAAAAACATAAAAAGTAGCGCATGATCATTTTTTTGCTATTGTTTTTCCATTATTTAAAACTAAGTATTCTTTTTTGTTTATGACGAAAGTGGGAATGTTTTGTTACAGATTGGTTGACTGAATTGATTGAGTTTACCTTGTTAGTTGGGTCAATAACATTCCGACCTTATAACATTCCAACTTTTCAACATCCACAACCTGAAAATAAAATTATCTTTACCCCTTTCATGAGTATCAAAATATGATCATAGTAATTCAATGTATAGACCAGGTTGGGCTTGTTGCAGCTATAACCAAGGTTATGGCAAAAGAGCAGCTTAATATTGTTTCTATGCGGGAACATGTTGACCAGGCACAGAACCGTTTTTTTATGCGCCTGGAAATAAGTCACGGTGGCGACGGCGATCAGCTTGAAGAAAAATTACGCAGCGTTCTTCCGGCCAATGCCAATATTGGCATCAATCCGCTGCCGGAAAAAAAGATCATAGTGATGGTAACCAAAGAGTACCATTGCCTGGCCGATATACTGATCCGCAATTATTACGGGACGCTCGGGGCAACTGTATTGGCAGTAATAGGCAACCATGCGGTGCTGGAAGATATTTGCAGGCGCTTTGATATGCCTTTTTACACCATATCGCATGAGCACATCAGCAAAGAGCAATTTGAGGAGGAGATAGCCGCCACGATAGATCAGTATAATCCCGACTATATTGTTTTAGCCAAATTTATGCGCATTCTGTCGCCGGCTTTGGTTGCCAGGTTCCCTATGCGGATCATTAATATACATCATTCCTTTTTGCCTGCCTTTATTGGTGCAAACCCATACAGGCAAGCTTTTGAACGCGGGGTTAAACTCATCGGCGCCACAGCGCACTTTGTTTCAAACGAGCTTGACGAAGGCCCCATCATCGCGCAGCAGATCATTTCGGTAAATCACTCTTACACAGCCGCCGACATGGTTAAAGCTGGTAAAGAAATTGAGACCTCGGTACTGGCCAATGCCCTGAAAATGGTATTTGAGGACCGCGTGTTTGTATATAGGAATAAGACGGTGGTGTTTGATTGATATTCAGAGATTAGAGATTAGTTGATTTTTTTTAATTGTGCAGAGTGTGATTGACACGCGTGCAGAGATCCCCGGAGACGAAAAGTATTGCGCCTCTACGCCGTTTTGCAATAAATGATTTGTCCGGTTATCGTAATTGAAAAATTAGCTGATATTTACATTTGATAAACCCAAAACATTATGAGTTCGCGTCGTAATTTTGTTAAGACCGCTGCTGCCGGTTTAAGCCTGCTCACTTTGCCTGGCATTTTAAGCGCCGGTCCCCGAAAACCGGCAGATAAGAAAAAAATCGTTTGCCTTGGCGGGCACCCGGATGATCCGGAAAGCGGTTGCGGCGGCACCCTGGCTAAACTGGCCAATATGGGGCATGAAGTAACTATTATTTACTTAACCACCGGCGAGGCTGGAATACCAGGCACCAGTCATGATGATGCGGCCCGCATTCGCAAACAGGAAGCCATCAACGCCTGTAAAGTACTAAATGCCAAACCTGTTTTTGCAGGACAGATTGACGGAGACACTTATGTAAGCAACGATACGCTGAAACGTCTGCAGGATTTGATTGCCAATGAAAAACCGGACCTGGTTTTAACTCACTGGCCCATTGATTCGCACAAAGATCACCAGTGCGCCAGTCTGCTTACCATGCAAACCTGGGTACGAAGCAAAAATAAATTCCCGCTTTATTTTTTTGAAGTTTGCGCCGGCGAACAAACTATGGGCTTCCACCCTACCGATTTTGTGGATATTACCGATACACAGGAACAAAAAAGGAAATCGGTGTACTGCCATACCAGCCAGGACCCTCCGGGAATTTACGGTTGCGGTCATGCAGCAATGGAAGACTTCCGCGGCCGGGAACTTGGGGTAAAAGCCGCCGAAGGTTTTGTAAGGATGACTGGTAAGGGAATGGGCGGGTTTGCATTGTAATATTTTTATTTCAATAACGAAAAATTTAGGTGCTGAAAATAATACCGCTAAATTGGCGTTCGCTATTCCATAAGGAATAATATAACCTGCCTGAACTTTTATATGCGCCGTCTCCTTTTTTTATTTCTGCTTAGTGCTGTGGTAAATATCGCCAATGCCCAAAATCATGGTATCGTAAAAGCCATAATACTTGATTCTTTAAACAAACAACCTGTACCGCTTGCTACCGTTTCAATATTAAAACTGAGTGACTCTTCTTTGATCTCGTACACTATTACTGATAAAAACGGTGCCTTCACCCTTCGCAATATTCATGAAGAACCTTCACGTTTGCTTATATCACATGTTGGTTACCAGGCTTTGCACATCAACCTTAATTTTAAAAATGGCCAGGTGTCCGATTTAGGTAAACGCTATCTTTCAGCAAAAATATTGGCGGAGGTGACCGTTAAAGGCGAACGAATCCCCGTCATTATTAAAAAAGATACCATTGAGTTCGACGCCGAAGCTTTTAAAACCCGGCCAAATGCGCTTGTTGAAGACCTGCTGAAAAAATTGCCCGGCGTACAGGTTGACCAGAACGGGCACATCACCGTTAACGGGAAAGACGTATTAAAAATAAAGGTAAACGGAAAAGATTTTTTTGCAAACGACCCCACCATCGCTACCCGAAACCTTGATGCAAATATGATTTCGAAAGTACAGGTTTATGATGACCGTGATGATGACCCCGACCACCTGATTCCTGATTATCAGGTTAAAAAAATCATCAACCTCAGATTTAAAAAGAAATTTGCTAAAGGTATATTAAGCACCCTGGGCGCCGGGGGAGGTACGGAGGACAGGTATGCAGGCTCCGTTTTTTTGGCCAAGTTTCAGGATGACCTTCAATTCAGCGCAAAAGCAGATATGGATAACCTTAGCAACACGGGATTTTTTCTTGGAAATTCCGGCGGTTTTTTTAATGCATTCCCTTCTGGCAACACAGGAATAAGCAAAACAAATAACGGCAATTTTGATTTCACTAAAGACCTGAATAAAAAACTCAAACTGCACATCGAATATAGGTTTAACAATAGCGTTAGTGATAATAACTCAAATACAAAAACGCAGCAAAACATTAGCGACACCATTTTTAATACCCTAACTCAAAATATACGGCATCAAAATACAAACAACCAGGTATTTCATGCCGAAACTGAATGGAAGCCCGATTCACTCACCATAATTAAATTTGTTCCTGATATAGAATATAATTATAATAATAGTGGGAGCAGCAGCAATGGTACTAAGTCAAGTACCTATTTTCCGTTACTTAACACTATTGTCAGCAATGATCGCGGGAACAGCAACTCATTTCAATACCAGCACAACCTGAGTTATTACCGTAAATTGAGTAAAAAAGGCGCTTCCTTAACTATTGCAAACTCATTTAACATTCATCCTGAAAACAGCCTTGATTTTAACACCCAGGATTTGGTTTCATATCTTGCCGCCCTGCCTTCTGACACATTAAGACGGTCGGGGAAAAACACTAACAGCGATCTGTCTGCAGGTTTAAACATTGCCTATCATTATCCCATAACAAAAAAGCTTTCAGCTGATATTGTTTTGATTGGACTTCGCGACCAAAACAAAGGCGACTTGCTCACATACGATGAAAACTTAAAAACGGGCCTGTACAGCATATTTTTGCCGGATCAAAGCAGCAACCTGATCCGCAGCCTTTGGGGCGAAAGCCTGCTTCCGCAGCTTACCTATAATTTTACCGGTGACATTTCAATAAAGGCAGGATTAAACGGGCTTGCACAGCAAATCGGCAATCATTTTAACAGCTATACTAACGACTTGAACCAAAACTTTTTTTACCTCTTTCCATCGGCAGAAATACACGTAAAGGATTTTACATTGAGTTATGGCGAATCGGTGCAACAACCATCGATTAATAACTTACAGCCGGTTACCATTGTTTACAGTCCACTTTATACCTTTATAGGCAACCCTGACCTTAAGCCCACGTATTTTCATAATGTCAGTTTAGCATACAGGAAATACAATTATGAAAGCGGGTTAAACCTTTTTGTAAATTCAAACATCGTTATTGAAAAAAATACGATAGTTAATGAGCAAACAATAAATGAAGAAGGTGCAAACGTAAGTACCCCAATAAACCGGAACGGTCGTTTCACAGCTTATTTAAACGGAAATTTTAGTAAGCAATTCAAAAAACGCAACAAATGGCAATTGCATGCCGGCATTAATATTAACGGATCTGCCGGTCACAATTTTTTTATTGTAAACCAGCAAAACGGTTATCAAAACACACAAAATATCGCTTTAGGTCCATGGCTGAATATTGACTGGAATGATGTTATTTCATTTGAACCATGGTACACCATCAATTATGCTACCACGCAATACCAGCTGGTTAATTATCCAAATACAAGCTTTACCACGCAAAGTGCAGGCATGGCTGCAGATTTAAGCCTGCCCGAAAATTTCAGATGGAGGATCAGCTATAATTACAAATACAGTCCATTGGTGGCCCCAGGTTTTCAGCAGAGTTCGAATTTGCTGAATTTTTCAGTCACGAGACGCGTACAAAAAGATGGCAAAGGCGAGGTCGGGCTTATATGTTATGATATTTTAAACCAAAATGTAAGTCAATTTCATTATGTCTCGGGCAACACCATCAATGATATTCAAAACATGGTGCTTAAACGGTATGTGCTTTTAACCTACACTTACCATTTTAATAAGTTTAAATAGGGTAATAGGTTGTAATGGGTATATAATTTCACACCGGTTACTATGAACTATGAACAACTTAATCAACCTCCTGCCAATGCCGTTGGCAATCCATCAATGCTTATCCTATTCTTTTCGGCCTTATATATTTCCAGCCCCCCGGGGCCTTTATTAGCCGCCCATTTTGGCATGATGTCCCGTTCCCCTTCATAAGTATAGTAGGGGACCACATATCCGCAAGAAGTTTGCACCATATCAATATCAGCAACTATAATTTGCCTGGTTGACATTACAAGGTCAAAGTTTTGTGCTAAGTCTGTCCATTGCTCATCACCCGGTATCACTGTATAGCCTTTGCCATATAAGCGCAAGATTAGCGGAGGGCCGTCATAAGCGCAAAACATAAAGGTAATCCGGCCGTTTTCTAAAATATGGGCCGATGTTTCGTTGCCGCTCCCGATAATATCCATATAGGCCACCCGATTCGATGACAACACCCTGAAGCTATCCATCCCCTTTGGCGACAGGTTGACGTGCCCATCCCCGCTTAACGGCGCCGAAGCGACAAAGAACATTTTTTGTTTTTCGATAAATGCTTTGTGCTGATCAGGAATATCGGTATAAAATTTGCCCATAATTAATTGTTAAATTGTTTGTGATCAAATTTACGAAACAATTTTTCCCTTGAAAGGTGCCTGCGCCTTTCAAGGGAAAAATTGACAAGAATTTGAACTTACAATAAACAGATCTGTGCCGGACTCCTTACTCAATCACCAGCGTAGCAATGGAATGCGCAGGGCTGGTAGTTTTTGCTGCTTTGCCTTTAATCCACAGGTAGTACTCAATGTCTTTATCGGTTTTATTCATTACCACTACTGCTATTTTACCATCTGGGTTAACGTAGGCGGTTGATAGTAAAAAGTCGCGGCTTGGCGCGCTCACAATACGCTTGGCGCCGGGGTGTATAAATTTGGAGAAATGCCCCAGGTAATAATAAGAATTGGTATAAATCAGGGCGCCTGTCTTCGTATCGGCATGTACCGGCGCAAAGCAGAAGTTACCTACATGGTTAGGGCCGCCTTTTTCATCCAGCAGGATATTCCAGTCGGTCCAGCCAACAGTACCGGCATTAAAATCATTCATCATGGAGGTACCGTATTTTTCGCCAAGCGACCAATCGGTGAGCCGGCCTGAACTAAAACTTTCGGCGCAGCCTTCGGTAAAGATCAGTCTTTTGTTGGGAAAAGCTGCAGCCACGCGCCGCTCATTGTCAAAATTCATATTGGCGCCTGTCCAGTTTTCGTACCAGTGATAACCTATGCCCCAAACATATTTCGCTGCCTGCGGATCCTCAAGTATAGTGCTGGCGCGCTGGTACATCAGATCGCGGTTATGGTCCCAGGCAATTAATTTTTTGCCTGCCATGCCGGCCTTGGTTAAGGTTGGGCCTAAAAAGTTTTTGATGAAGTCGCGCTCTTCTTCGGCTGTATAAAGGCATGATTCCCATGTTTGCGTTGCCATCGGTTCGTTTTGTACGGTAAGCCCCCAAACTGGTACACCTGCTTTTTCATAAGCTTTTATAAATTTCACATAAAAATTTGCCCAGCTTTGGTCAAATTGTGGTTTAAGCTTGCCGCCATGTAAAACATCGTTATTCGTTTTCATCCATCCCGGCGGGCTCCAGGGACTGCCAAACAGGGTAAGCTTCCCGCCTGCGGCTGCCATGGCTTCCTTTATAAAAGGAATACGATATTTAAAATCATGGCTAATATCAAATGATTTTAACGATGCGTCATTTTCCTTAATATAGCTATAGCTTTCGCTTGAGAAATCGCAGCTTTGAATATTGGTGCGCGCCAGGGTGTAACCGATGCCTTTATCCTTATCAAAATAAGCCGTCATCAACTCTTTTTGCTTATCTTTTGGCAATTTATAAAAAGTTTCAGCAGAGGCGTCCGTAAGCGCACCGCCAATGCCCAGCATGGTCTGGAATGTTTTTGAAGGATCAACAAATACTGCCACCTCGGTTTCAACAGGCTGCGGTTTATCCGTGAAATGAAGCGTTTCTGTTTGGGTTAAGCGGTTACCGGAGTTTTCGGCGGTTAAATATACTTTAACCGTTTTGTTTTTAGCTGAATATGGCCTGGCTTTTTGAGCATTGGCCGCGGTTACAGTTAAAAGAATTACGGCTAAAGCAGGGTACTTTAAAAGTGATTTTCTGTTCATAATTGAGTTGACGTGAGATTTTTGAGAAATAGCTGATTTTATAATAGTCAAAGCTATTAAAGTTTTGAAAATAAGTTTGATTAAAACGAAAGCATTGTTGATTTTTTTAACACAGAATCTGTATAGCTATTTCAGGACGGGTCAA
>JBIOHE010000116.1:0-11935 GCA_044448725.1 Sphingobacteriales bacterium
AAAGAGGGTTGAGCTGGAACCGGACCTGGTTGACGCCTGGGATAAAATTGAATGGGCAGCGCATATCGTGGTGGTTATGCCCATTTGGTGGGGAGGGATGCCGGGGCCTTTAAAATGCTTTTTTGACCGGCTGTTTTTACCCGGCATGGCGTTCAGCTACCGCGAAAATTCGGTTTGGTGGGATAAATTGCTTATCGGAAAAACGGGTCATATCATCACCACCATGGATACGCCTTACTGGTATTATAAATTGATTTATAACAGTGCGGGAATAAAGCAACTGAAAAGAAATATATTTGAATTTTGCGGCATCAAACCCGTAAGCGTTACAGCCATCAGTCCAATGCGAAACAGTACATCATCATTCAGGCAAAAATGGCTTGTTAAAATTGAAAAACTTGGGAAAAAAAACAGATAAACAATTGCCCAATAGTAAAATCGGGTTTAATGATAAATGGGTTATGCTTGTAGTAATACCCCTTATGTCATTCCTTATTCCTGTTGTTTTTTTTAACATAAGGTTTCAGCGGCCGCCCTATTATACATTAAAAATGTACCTGGTTACCTTTTTAATAACCGTTGTCAACTGGACAGGCAGCCGGTTTATAATGGTGCTGGCACGTACCAGGTACCCTCATTTTGAGGAAATCAGAAAAAGGCTGTTCAGGCAATCGTTATTGATTTTTTTATATGCAATTGTTGCAACCAATGTTTTGGGCTTTTTGCTCCGGGGATATTGTGTGGAAGGCAATGGCTGGAATACCGGCGGCTTTACCCTTATTGATGTGCTTATCAATTCAAACAGCGCTGCTTTTTTTTGTACTTTAACTATGGTGGCGATATATGAAAGCAAGTATTACATGAGTGAATTAAAAAACTCTATCGAAGAAAAGGAATTGTTTAAACGGGCCAGCCTGCAGGCCCAGTTAAACGCACTGAAGACCCAGGTAAACCCGCATTTTCTTTTTAATAACCTGAATACGCTTTGTTCTATCATTCCTGATGAACCGAAAAAGGCGGTTGATTTTGTACAACAGTTATCAAGGGTTTACCGCCATATTTTAGAAGTAAAAGACGCAACCTGCATCCCCCTGAGGGAAGAGTTAGAAGTTTTAAAATCGTATGTTTTTTTATTAAAAACCAGGTTTGGCGATAGCCTTGAAGTCAATATTGTGGTTTCCGATGATGAATTGGAGCATGAAATAGTTCCCCTGTCGCTGCAATTGCTGCTCGAAAATGCCATCAATCACAACATAGTTTCAGCCGGCAAGCCGCTGAAAATTGAAATCTGTACCCATAACGGAAACTTAATTGTGACCAACAACCTGCAAAAGAAAAACCAGGTAATTGAATCAACCGGCATAGGCTTAAATAACATCCGGAACCGGTACAAAATATTAACAGAAAAGCCTGTCGCAATCATCGAAACAGGCAGCGTTTTTACAGTTTCTATTCCTCTTATTGACGATTGAATATGCGGGTAATCATTATAGAAGATGAAATACCGGCAGCAAACCGGCTCGAAAAAATGTTGCAAAACGGTAGCGTTGAGATTGACATTGCCGCGAAACTGGATAGTGTGGAATCATCTGTCAGGTATTTGCAAACAGCCGAAAATATCGACCTGATCTTTATGGACATCCAGCTTGCTGATGGATTGAGTTTTAACATTTTTGATGAAATACAAGTTACCACCCCGATTATTTTTACAACAGCATTTGACCAGTATGCCTTAAAAGCCTTCAAGGTAAACAGCATCGATTATTTGCTAAAACCTATTGATGAAGACGAACTGAAACAGGCTGTTGAAAAATTCAGACAACTGAATGGAAAAAGCAAAGACAATTTTTCGGATAAAATATTAAAATTAGTTAATGACCTGAATTCAGGCAGGTATAAAGAGCGGTTGCTGATAAAAAGAGGCCAGCAACTCAGTTTCCTGAGAACCGAAAACATTGCCTATTGCTATGCCGACGGGAAATTATGCTTTGCAATTGATTTTAACGACAATAAATATTTACTGGAACAAAACCTGTCGCAACTGGAGGAGCAACTCAACCCGGGCAAATTTTACCGGGTTAACCGTACTTTAGTTGTAAATATTGAGGCTATACAAAAAGTTCATATTTGGTTTGGCGGAAGGCTGAAACCGGAATTGGTTTTAAAACCGACAGTTGAAACAGTGGTTAGCCGCGACAGGGTGAATGGGTTTAAGGAGTGGCTGGGGGGTAAGTAAACGATGTGTTTGTTAAGCCGGCACTACTTTGTGTCACCAGTTTCATGCCATTCATAAATTGACTCCTTTTATGAAGTCGATAGTCTTGGGTCTTAGAAAAACAAACAACAAAATTCGACTTATGCCTTTCGACTTTTAACTTGACTACTACCTTATTATCGTAACCCATCCCGAAAGTACCTGCCCTTTATAATTGGTGTTAATTACATAGTAATATACGCCCGCAGGCAAAGGTTTGCCGCTGTAAGTACCATCCCAGGATTTGGGATAGCCTAAGGAATGAAATACTTTTTGTCCCCAGCGGTTAAAAATATCAACCGTTGCATCCACGTAGGCAATTAAGCCTGTAATATCCCAGTAGTCGTTAATGCCATCGCCATTCGGGGTAAAAGTATTGTCAATATTTATCGGTGGCGACACAATTACCCTGGCCGTATCCTGGTTGACGCATCCCCGAACATCGGTTACGGTTAAGGTGTACAGGCGGTCGATATCGCCCGTTATAACCGGATTTTTTAAGGTGTCGTTATTTATATCAATATTCGGCGACCATAAATAGTGTACGTTATTATCACTTACGGTTGGGTGCAAAGTGATGGTGCGGCCTTTTAAAACATATCGTGTGCCGCCGGCATTTACTACAGGTGGCGGAATGAATTTTACGGTCATGCTATCGGTTGGGATGTAACAAACTCCGGCGCCAATAATATGCATCGTTAATGTAACTGATCCGCTTTTTACATCAGCAGGGCTCGGATTATAATCAGGCGTCAGCATGTTTGCCGTTGGATTAAAAGTACCCGTACCCGATGAGGTCCATTGAATCGCCCCGGGGACAGTTGTGGCGCCTTTTAATGGAATACTGCCAGCTTGCGAACATACTTCCTGATTGGGGCCGGCGTTAACTGCAGGCAGCGGCCCAAATTTAAAGACCACCGAATCCTTTGCGATATTGCAATTGTCTTTACTTGTTGAGGTTAAGGTAAGCACAACCTGCCCTGTTGCTTTATCAGCCGCTGTCGGCAGATATTGGCCGATTAACGAGTTGTTCGACGGCGCAAACGTTCCGGTGCCTGAAGTTGTCCAAATGCCGGTAGTGGTGCCTCCGGTTACGCTTCCGTTAAGCAAAATAGAAGGATCTGCAATACACACCACCTTGCCCGTGCCCGCATTTACTATAGGAGGTTGGTCAACCGTAACGGTTGTGGTAACAGGCAGCGTTGAGCACCCGTTAACGGTAACTACCAAAGCATAAGTTCCTGCATTTAAACCGGATACATTGGTAATTCCCGGACTTTGTAATGTTGAGGTAAACCCGTCAGGTCCGGTCCACGAATAAGTTGCATTTGAAACAGGGTTCGTACGCAAATTTATGGTGCTGCCTACGCAAACAGGGGAATTACTGTTAGCAGTAGGAACGACTATCGGAGGGTTTAATACAGCATTATAGAAAAACGGCGTACCCGGGCAGCCGTTCACTATTGGTGTTATTTCGTAAACAACGTCAATCCGTATAGAACTTGTGTTAATTAAGGTTTCGTTTATAATTGGTGATGTTTGATTTGCCACCGAAGGGTTACTGATGTTAGGCAATGCCTGCCGGCTCCAGATAAAGGTCGCGTTTTGCACATTTGATGTAATAACATAGTCCTGAGCCACCCCACTGCAAGCACTCCCTACAGCATTGCTGGTAACAACAGGCGTTGGGTTCACAGTGGTAACTAAATTAAAGGGCGCTCCGGCACATGTGCTGGTGCTATAGTTGATAACGTAATTAACATCAACCGGGGCGTTGGTAGTATTATATAATACTTCTTTTATTGTGCCTGCATTTTGGCCTGATACTGTCGCATTGCTGATGCCTGGTACAGCCGTACGGCTCCATGAAAAGTTAGTTGCCGGAATATTAAAGGCAATGGTATAATTGACAGTAGTTGCGTTACATACGGTGTCTTTTGCCGGGCTGGTCACGATAGGGGATGGATAAACCGTAACCACGTAGTTAAACGGCTGACCGGAACAATTTCCGTTTATCGGTACAATAACATAGGTTACATTAATGTTGTTAACGGTTGTATTTATAAGTGTTTCACTTATCGCGCCTGTGTTTTGGTTCGCTAAAGCCGGGTTGCTGATCCCGGCAACTTTGGCACGGCTCCACGAAAACGTAGCTGTTGCCACATCAGCGGTAATAGTATAATTTAACGGGTTGCCACTGCAAACAGTTCCGGTTGCCAAACTTGTTATATTAGGAATGGATGTAACCGTTACATTCACCTGGGTGCGGGGGCTTGTACAGCCATTTAATGTTGCCTGCACGTAATAGCTGGTATTGGCAGTCAAAGAAGGCGTAGTGTAGGTGTTGCTTTGCGATAAAAGGTTGCCGCCGGCAGCAGCGTCATACCACTGATATGTGCCCGCAGACCCGTTTGCGGTAAGCGTGGTTGTATTGCCTGTGCATATTTGTTGGGCCGCTGCAATTGGTTGCGCGGGCGGCAGATTAACGGTTACAAGTACAGCGGTGCGGTTACTGGTAACCCCGCCCCTGGTTGTTTGCACATAATAGGTAGTATTTGCTGCGAGCGGCGGACTTGTGAAATCCGGCCCTGTTGCCAGCAGGTTACCGCCGGCAGCGGCATCATACCACTGGTAAACCCCGCCAGGCGCTGTTGCTGATAAAGTTGCAACACTCCCCGCACAAACCGAAACACCTGTCGCCGTCGGGTTATTGGGGCTGGCGGTTATGGTGATGGTCACCTTGCTGGATTTTGCGCCGCATGGGCCGGGAGGGTTGGTTGATGTTAAAGTAAGCGTAGCGAGAGTTTCCCCGGGACCCGGTGTATAAACCGCATTGGGAAGATTAGGATTGGAAAAAGTCCCTTTCCCGCCTGACCAGGTCCCGGTGGTAGTGCCGCCGCTGATAC
Organism: Sphingobacteriales bacterium; assembly: GCA_044448725.1. Lineage (GTDB taxonomy): Bacteria > Bacteroidota > Bacteroidia > Sphingobacteriales > Sphingobacteriaceae > Mucilaginibacter. Next base: position 5,161 of record JBIOHE010000116.1, read on the forward strand.
TTCCCGCCAGCTGAACCATGCTGCCGGTTTTTACGGTTTGATTAGGGCCCGCGCTCACAATCACAACCGGGTCAATAGTAACTGTCGTAGTCGCGGTATTGGCAGGGCATGCGCCGCTGGCATTAATGGTATTTGTTATAGTATAAGTTCCTGCCTGGCTTTTTTTCAGATCAATTTCTCCTGTGCTTGAGTTTAAAAATACCAGCCCTGCAGGGGCTGCGGTAAAAGTGCCCGATGAACCCAGGGGCGGAAAGTTGGGAAGTGGGTTTGGCCCATTCTGGCAAAATGGACTGCTATAGGAGAAGCTGGCGTTTGTAGTGATAACAATGGCAACCTTCGCAAATGTAGTGTTTGCACACAAGCCTTTGCTGGTAAATGAAATGGTATAATGACCCGGTGTGCTTGCGGCTATGTTAATTTCGCCGGTGGTTGTACTTACAAAAACCAGGCCTGCGGGCACAGCGCTGAATGTTCCCCCGTTTGGATTATTTATTACCGGTGTTGGGTTGGGGCCTGTAGCGCAAAATGTGTCAAATGGATACTGGAATTCTGGATTAGCAACTGAATTGATGGTTACTGTTACAGGTGTGCGCAGGCTTATACACGTGGCTGTTGTGCATTGCACATAATAAGTGGCAGTTGCATTTAAAACAGGCGTGTTGTAGGTAGCGCCGGTTTTCAAAAGATTGCCCCCGGCGGGGGCGTCGTACCATTGGATTACTCCGGCAGCTGCTGTAGCCGTTAAACTGGTTGCCGTACCAGGACAGATTGTAACCCCGCTGGCTACAGGTGATGATGGCAGCGGGTCAACCGTCACCTTTACCGATGTTCGCGGACTGTTGCAGCCGTTAATTGCCGACTCAACATAATAAGTGGTAGTAGCTGCCAGGGCCGGGGTAACATATACCTGGGCTGTTGACAGCAAGGTGCCGCCGACGGCACTATCATACCATGCATAATTATTGGCGGGGCTTGTTGCCGAAAGTGCAGCTGAACTACCGGAACAAACACTGGTATTTGCGGCAACAGGCGGAGGAACAGCCGGGAGCAGGGTAACTGTTACCGGAGCTCTTGCACTTACACAGCCCGATATTACCGTTTGTACATAATAAGTGGTACTAACGTTTAAAGGTGGTGTGGTATAGCCTGGGCCTGTAGCTAATAATTTGCCGCCAACCGGAGCGCTGTACCAGCTGTATATCCCTCCGGGGCCGTTTGCTGTTAATGTCGCAGAGGAACTCTTACATATAATAACACCTGCAACGGATGGGGCCGCAGGCTGTGTTCTGATAGTAACATTTACGGCACTGCGCGAACTGACACATCCTCCGTTACCAGCCAGCACATAATAAGTAACCGGACTGTTCAGTACCGGAGTAGTATAAGCAGGGCCCGTGGCAAGCAAGTTGCCCCCGGTGCCCGCATCGTACCATTGGTAGGTTACTAAGGGATCTGCGCCGGCAGTTAATGTTATGCTTGTCCCCGGGCAGGTGGTGTCGTTTTGAATAGCCGGGGCCTGCGGTATAGGGTTTACAGTTACGGTGACCTGGGTACGCGGGCTTGCACATCCGTTTAATAAATTCTCTACATAGTAAGTGGTGGTAGCCGCCAGCACCGGTGTTGTATAATCGGGACTTGAAATTAAAGGGACCCCGCCAACCGGTACTGAGTACCAGTTGAATGACCCAAATGGAGCAACAGCATGCAAATTTGCGGTGTTTCCTGAACAGACAGACACATTTGAAGCCGTCGGCGCCACAGGATGTGGCGTCACACTTGCTGTGACTGCTGTGGGGGCGCTGTTGCACCCGTTTGACGAAACCACTACCCAATAAGTGGTAGTGACATTTAAAACCGGCGTAGTAAAGGCAGGTCCTGAACCAACCAGGTTACCACCTGCGGGTGCATCATACCATGTATAACCGGTGCCGCCGCTTGCAGTTAAAGTCGCCACGTTACCGGCACAAATGGCATCGCCGGTAACTACCGGTTTTCCGCTTACATTGGCAAAAACGGTAGTCCTGGTGCTGGTACAGCCATTTACCGTTGTTTCAACGTAATATGGGGTGCTGGTTGCAATAGGCGGTGTGGTATAGGAGGCTCCGCTGGCTAAAAAATTTCCGCCAACGGGGGCGTCATACCATTGATAATTCCCGCCCGGCGCTATGGCGGTAAGGGTTGCCGGGGTATTGGCACAAACAATCACATCCATGGCCGTTGGTGCAACAGGCGTAGCCGAAATAGCAATAGTTACACTTTGCTTTACCGGTTGGCAACCTGGCGTTTTATCGCTTACCGAAACGGTATAAGTAGCTGCTTTATCAACGTTTATTGACCGCGTGATTTCCCCGGTACTCCATATATAGGTATAAGGCGCTGTGCCTCCCGTAGCAGTGGCGGTTAATGTGATATTATTTCCTGAACAGATTGTTGGCGCTGACTGTGATAACGTTACATTTAAGGTACAGGGCTGCGAAAAACCCCAATACGAAAACAGTAAAAACAGGCATGTTAGTAAACGGCACTTCATAAATCCTTACAGATCCTTTAATACACTATATTGTTCAATGATCAAATAAAACCTTTTTATAGTCTCTCATGATCTGTTATCGGCCATTTTGGCTCATGGTAAATGATGCTTAGCATTGCAGGGAAACGATGGTAAAGCTAACTATTTAACGTAAATCAGAACGAAATTGTTCACTAAATATTGGGATTTATGATTAAATATTTGCAGTAATTTGAAATTTGGCAGATAATAGATAACAGGCCGGCTTTTTTTTAACTGTTTTCGAAAGGACAGGTATGTACGTGTAAAGGGCGACCTGACAAAGTTCAGGCCGCCCTTTACGGCATTAATTTATTTAGTTATCCGGCGTAAAGCCCGCAGTGAATTGATTATGATTTATTGGAGGCCGGTGCGATAAAAGGCTCCGACCGTTTAAATTAAAGGTTCTATATTAATTTGATTGAACGGTTATTTCTCTTATCCGGTTGTTATAGTAATCAGCAACGTATATTAATGTACCGGCGCTGTTAACAGTAATACCCTGCGGCGCGGCAAAACTGGCCACGTTTCCCGGTCCGTCTGCAAAAGCCTTGGCGCCTGTGCCCGCCAATGTGGATACTGTTCCACCTGCTGAAATAACCCTTATTTTATTATTGCCGGCATCTGTTACAAACAAGTCGCCATTCCCGTCAAGCGCCATGCTGGTAACGGCAGTAAAACTTGCCTGGGCGGCAGGCCCGTCTGCCGAACCTGTGGCGCCGGTTCCGGCATATACAGAAACTACGCCGGCAGCGGTAACTTTATATATAACCGATGTTGCGCCTACAAATACATTTCCGCTGCCGTCAACAGCGATACCATAATCGCCGGTATTTGCGCATTGTGCAAACTGGCTGGCTATACCGGCAGGTGTAATTTTGTATATGGTACTGCTATGGGCATCAGTTACATAAACATTCCCCGACGGGTCAACCGCTACACCATAAATTGTATTCACTCCCGAAATTAACGACCATGCGCTTATTGAACCGGCCTGAGTGGTTTTATAAATATTGCGCGTACCATAACCGCCCGAATAAACGTTGCCTGCAACATCAACTGCAATACCTGCAGATTCAGCAGGCACGGTGGATAATGTGGTTACTACGCCGCCCGCGGTAATTTTACGTACCCTGAAATTTGCATCATCCGCCACGTAAACATTCCCGGCATTATCTAATGCAACCGATGACGGGAGCGAAAAACTGGCAGTTGTGCCGGTTCCGTCTTTAAAACCTGAGGCGCTGCCCGCATAAGTACTTACTGTTACTGTTACAGTTGTTGATTTAGCCGGCGATTTTGATTTTTTGCATGAAGGCAAAATAGTACCTGTTGCGAGTATTAGCAGTATTAATACAAGGTTAATAGGTTTGAACGTTTTCATAATTGTGCTTTTTTGAAAAATTAATTGCGTACAAATATGTAACATAACATTGCCGGCGGCAATACTCAATTTGTAGTACTATAGAAGAAAGAAAAGTAACGGCAAAAGAAATCTCACCTTATCCAATTATTCTTGTGGGCCATATTGATGATCTCAGCCTTTGATTGCACATGGAGTTTTTCGTAAATGTTGGCAATGTGTTTTCTTACCGTGAGTACGCTGATAGAAAGATGTACGGCGATGCGTTTTGCGTCCCAACCTTTAACCGTATATTGTAAAATTTCATTTTCACGCGGCGAGATATTATCAGGTATGCTTCCATGTTCTTTTATTGCTATTCCGTATGCTTTGCCCAATAGCTGCAATGCTTTTCGTGCAATAGCGGGACTCATGGGCGAACCTCCATATTCTAACACATTGGTAACTGCTTCTTTAAGCACGGTATGCTCTTCATGTTTAAGCAGGTAGCCGCAGGCCCCGGCTTTTATGGCTTCAAATATCTTATCATCCTCGTCAAAAACTGTAAGTGCAATAAAATAAATTTGCGGGTAAATAGCTTTCGCCATGGCAATGGTTTGGGAGCCACTAACAACCGGCATTTCAATATCCATGAACACTATCTGAGGTAACGTACTTTCTTTTAGCGAGCTTAGTTTCTTCATACAGTCATCACTGTCTTCAGAAACAAATACAATTTTCCATTCAGGTATCATTTGTGCTTTTTGCAGGAAACTATTTCTGCATACGAAATTGTCATCTGCTAATGCAATCCTGACAGGTTCTTTGCTATTCATAATATAAAGTTTATTGTAACAAAGTTTTTAGTCAATATTTAATTTGAAGTGGCCGGAACAATTGCATCGGTTGATATGATAACACTCGTTCCGGTTTCTGCATTGTTTATCCATTCAACATTCCATCCCGATTCTTTAGCTCTTCTCTTAAGATTATTAATTCCATTTCCGTTAAAATTTGCATTATCCATACCAATACCATCATCCCGAATGGTTACCTGCATCAACTTCCCGTTACTAAAAATATTGATGTTCACTTGATGGCATTTGCTATGCCTTAATGCATTATTCAGCGACTCCTGCAATATACGGGAAAGGTGCAATGCCTGAAATGGAGAAAGAAGCTTATCTGATTCTATTTCTTCATTAATCATAATTGAAATATCGGGATAAGCATGTTCTAACTTTTGGACAAACAATTTGAAGCGATCGCTTATTGCGGTTAACAGAACGGCGTTTCTATTTAATGCCCAAATAGAATCGTTAAGTTGAGTTATCATTTCGTGAACATCATTTTTCAGCAATTGCAACGTCTTTCGGCTTTTAGCATCCTCAGGATTCATAATAGCAATGGTTGAAGCAGCAGCAGCAGCATAAGCCCCTATATTATCGTGCAGATCGGCAGAAATTCTTTTTCGCTCGTTTTCTTTGGCGGTATCAACTGCTTCAATTTCCTTTTGTTTCTGCTCTTTATTTCTTTTATGATAATAGCTGTACAGAAAAAGAACGCCAATAAAAAGAAATACCAATAAAAAGGATGCAACATACATGGCGTTTTTTTTAGAAGCTATATCTAATTTTTGATGAATGATGGTATTCTCTTTTTTTTGATCTTCATATTTAGCATTCAAATCGGCAAGGTCCCGCTCAGAATTTTTATTGTATGCAGAATCTTTCAGAAGAATAACGGTATCTAATACTTCAGCAGTTTTTTTATAATTGCCCGCAACTTTATAACAATGCGCCAATGACCAATAAAACTCAACCCGATTAAATCCATAAGCGCCTGTTTTAGTTATTTCAATTCCCTTACGGCAAACAGCTACACCTTTTTCAGGCTGACCGATACTTAAATAATAAACACTCATTGAAACAAATCCGTTAAGCATACTCAGGGTATCATGTAACTGATCGTAAATATGTATTGATTCATTAACATATTTTCCGGCATTAGCTATTTGTTTTGGGTTATCAATTTCATCTGCTGCTTTAAGACCAAGTGCACGCGCAAGTATGGATAAGTTCTCATATTTCCGGCTTAATGAAATTGCTTTATCTGTATAGAACATTGACTTGAGCGAATCGGATATTTTTTCTTTATTTAATACATCTGCATCATATTTCCAGTTGTACATTTGCCCCATTAAAAAGTAGAGTCCAAACTCATTCTTTTTTTCATCCCAAACATCGCCATTTGCTGTGCTCCCGGCTTTGTAACACCATTGCAATGCCAGCTCCGGCTGCTGCAGACTTTTGTAAACTCTTCCTATGATGTATTTGCAATAAATTTGGCTTGCTGTATCCTGATTTGCTTCGGCTTCATGCAAAAAATGAAAAGTCTTGTCAATAATTTCTTTGCGATTTTTATTTTTCATCATAAGAAGAAAGCATCTCTGCATCTGCTCTTTGGCATATACATCGCCTTCGTTGGCATAGCTGAGATTTTGAATATCGCTGTTACATATTTTCAAGGCACTATCATACAAATTTTTTCGGCCCAGCCATGTTTCAATGTATGTGTCGGCGAGTATTTTTTTCTTCCCGTCATTTAAAGCAATTGCCATTTGTTTTGCAAGGTTTGCATAATGGTAAAGCGTATCTATATTCATCGAATGAGCTTGCCCGCATAAGGCTAATACAGCATCTAACTTTTGCGATGTGCCAGAAGAATTATATATCGATGCTTTTAATACCTCTATCTTTTTTGTTTGTGAAAAAACAAAATTTGTATTTGCCAAAAAGAAAAGTATGCAAATAACAAAATGCTTATTAGTCTTCAAGTGCAAAAAAAGGTGGCGCAATTCTTCGGGAATTTTAATAAGTAAATAT
>JBIOHE010000117.1:0-11932 GCA_044448725.1 Sphingobacteriales bacterium
AGATATATATTGGTTGTATGCTCTATATTTTTCTTAATAATAGCATTGTTTAAAATATTTATGGACGATGCTAAAGGGATCAGTGAAGTGTGGGAATACTCAAAGGTGTTTTTAAATTCAATTATTTCCCTGGTATTAGGATTATATTTTGGCCAGAAAAAACAAAAATAAAGCCGCCCAAACAGAAGCCCGATTATTCTCCAATGATTGACATTATCAACCGCCCTCTGATTGCTTCATAAATATTATCATGACAATATCAGAACAACTGCAGCAGGATTTAGAAAAGGTATTATATGGAAACCCCTGGTACGGTCCGCCCGTTTATGAAATTATTGACCAGGTGAGTTTTGAAGCCGCATTTGAAAAACCGCCGGGTTCCATTCATAACATTGCAGGTATTGTTTTGCACATGATTTCCTGGACCGAAGAAGTGATGGACCGACTGAATGGAATGAATGCCCAGCAACCATCAAGTGGCGACTGGCCCGATCCGGGAACACCCGATGAGCAAAAATGGCAGAATTATGTCAGTGATTTTAAACTGGTTAACGTAAATTTGACTGGCATCGTCAGGGATTTCCCGGAAGAAGAATGGGGCGACCTGGTGAATGGCACCATTGAGAATGATCCGGGGACAACTTATGAAGATCTTGTAAAAGGGTTGATACAGCATCACATTTACCACTCGGGACAAGTTTCATTGTTAAACAGGATGATTAATGGCTGATAAAAAAACTTTGGTATTAGGCGCTACCCCCAATGAGGGCAGATATGCAAATCTTGCTGCCAACAGGTTGGTGCGCAACGGGCATACTATTGTTAACGTGGGCATCAAAACTGGCGAAGTGGCGGGCGTGCCTATTGAAAAACCTGAAAATATCCATGATGATATTGATACGATTACGCTGTACGTTGGGCCGCAACATCAGGAAGGTCTGTATGATTATATTTTAGATACGAACCCTAAACGGATCATATTTAATCCGGGTACTGAAAATGCCGAACTTAAGCGCATGGCGAACGAAAAAGGAATTGAAACGGAATATGCCTGTACGCTGGTGCTGTTATCGATTGGACAGTATTAAATTCAATCGTAGAGACGCGATGCATCGCGTCTCCTGGGTATATTTAAACGCGGTGTATAATTAGACGCAAAGTATTGCGTCTCTACGAGGTTTTCAACCGTTCACAAATCTCTTTTATCGAAACACTTACCGGTTTAAATTCAATACCGGTAGCCTGCCTGATTTTCTTATTGTCGTAATTCCTCGTCAGGGATGCCGATTGTGCCGAAATTTTATCAATTGCCGGAGCTTTCCGGGTAATCAGCGAAGCGAGGGACGCACCGCGCCAGGCAATACCCATCATCCATGGTTTTGCAAATATGGAAGGCGGTTTTATGCCAAAGCCACCGGCTATTTCGGCGGTTATTTGTTTAAAATCCCTGTTTTCGGCATTGATAATATAGCGTTCGGCGCTAATATTGCTGTTCATCAGGGCGATCATACATTTTGCAACGTCTTCCACATCAACAAAGCCCGAGCTTCCGGCGGTGTAAAATTTAAGGCCCCTGCGCACGGTTTCAAATAGCTGTCCGCTGCCGTTTGTACCGGCATTTGCGCCGATGATGAGCGAGGGATTAACAATAACAGCGTCAAGTCCCTCGGCAATACCGCGCCAAACTTCCATTTCACTTTCTAATTTCGATATGGCATAGCCGTCGTTTTCGGTTGCCTGGTCAAGGTGATGGTTTTCGGTTACCAGGTCGCCGGGTTTGGCAAGGCCAATGGCAGCAATGGAGCTTACATGCACCATCCTTATATTATTTTCCAGACAAATGTTTACCAGGTTTGCTGTGCCGGTAACATTGGTATTGATCATTGGTTTTTTATCAGCCTGTTTTAACGAAACCCAGGCGCCGCAGTGATAAACCCGGCTAACACCAGTCATCGCATCCTCAATTGCGAAAATATCCAGTATATCGGCATCCACCCATTCTATTTGTTGCTGAAAAGGAGCTAATATTGGGGGGATTACTGACTTTGCCCTTTTTGTACAACGGATGTGCCCGCCCTGCTTTACAAGTTGCATAGCCAGTTCCGAACCTAAAAAACCAGTTGCCCCGGTGATTAATATCATTTCTTTGATGTGCTGATGTGCACATGTGCAAATGTGCAGATTTTTTGTCTGAACCCGGAATTTTCTGAATTGTATTATAATGGTGCATAGTAAGCATAATGGGATAATTGACCCGCCAACATGCATTTTGCGCTAATGTCGCTCGTATAGTTAACTCACCCGACTTGTTTAGCTAAATGACATGGCATTTTATTAATCGACACTGAGAAATTCTGTTATTTCCTTAATTCGATAAATTCGAGTTCAGACAAAAAATCTGCACATTTGCACATCAAAAATTTGCACATCAAAAATGTCTCTATCCGATTTTTTTACGCCTGTTGCTATTGAAAAGATCATCCCCGCAAAGGGATACTATACCAGTCAGTTAGGCAGGAAGATCGAATACTTTGCAGATAACTTCCCCGACCTTGAACAGGCCGCGGCTATTGCTATTATCGGGGTGCAGGAAGACCGTTTTGCCGTCAATAATGCAGGCTGTGCATTAGGGCCCGATTATATCCGCGAGAAATTATACCGCCTTAACGAAGGCAATTATCCAACCAAAATTATTGATCTTGGCAATATCCGGCAGGGCGATACGGTCAGCGACACTTATTTTGCCCTTAAAACGGTGGTCAATGAGCTGATAAAAAAAGACATCATTCCTGTTATTTTAGGCGGCGGACAGGATTTAACTTACGCCCAGTACATGGCTTATGAAACACTGGAACAAAAAGTAGATCTGGTTATTATCGACCAGGCTTTTGATCTGGATGAGGATGATAATGGCAGCGAAAGCGTTGAAACCACATCCGCATCATACCTCAACAGGATTTTTTTGCATGAGCCCAATTATCTTTTTAATTTCAGCAACCTGGGTTACCAAACCTATTTTATAAGCCAGGAAAGTTTGCGGGTAATGGATAAGCTTTATTTTGATACCACCCGCCTCGGCGAACTGAGCGGCAATGTGGCCCTTGCCGAACCCATTATCCGGAATGCAAGCATGGTAAGTTTTGATATCGGTGCAATCCGTTCGGCAGATGCGATGGGAAATGCCAATGCAGGCCCTAATGGTTTTTATGGCGAAGAAGCCTGCCAGTTAGCCCGTTATGCCGGGTTTAATGACAAATTAAGTTCCATCGGGTTTTATGAATTTAATCCGGCTTATGACAATAACGGGCAAACAGCTTTGCTGATAGCCCAGATGGTATGGTATTTTATCGATGGCGTTTATAACCGGAAGAAGGATTTTCCGCTCAATCCTAAATCACATTACCTCATCTATAAAACCAGTTTAAAACACGGGGAACATGAACTGGTATTTGTAAAAAGTAAAAAAACCGACCGCTGGTGGATGCAGGTGCCCTACCCTACGGGGGGATCAAAAAACGAGCGTTTTCACCTTGTGCCCTGCGGGTACGAAGATTATAAAACAGCAGTTTCCGGCGAAATGCCCGATCTTTGGTGGCGCACTTATCAAAAATTAAATTAGGCGGGTATAATTCATTTACTATTTATCCGTTATCACAGCTTATAGTTCAATCAAACAGATGAAAAGAATATTTTTATACATAATTGCTCTCCTGCCGCTGATGGCATCTGCACAGGAGCCGCAAACATTTGCAATTAAAGTAAAAGTGGGCAATTTGAATCCCAATTCAAGGGCTTACCTTATTTACCAGTTAGGAGCAAACCGGGTGATCGATTCGGCTTTGATCACAAATGGTAGTTTTGCTTTTAAGGGGAAGATACTAACACCGTCTTCAGCTGTGATGGTTATTGACAAGTACGGGTTTGGGTTGAACACGCTGGACACCACCGCCGACAACCTCAGTTTTTATATTGATAAAGGGGAGTTTGCAATAAACAGCAAGGATTCCCTGTCAAAGGCGCAGATTACCGGATCAAAAATAAATGATGAGAACAAAAAATTGCTGGCCGATTTAACTCCGGTAATTCAGCAGGCCAAAAAACTGAAAGAACAGGAACATGCGGCCACACCAGAACAGCAAAATACCGCCGAATTTCAGAATGCCATGCAGGCGAAGCATAAAGAACTGGAATTGGCTCAAAAAGCTGCGCTTAAAATCTTTATTTTGTCGAACCCCGATAGCTACCTGAGTTTGCTTGCCTTGTACTCGGTAGGCGGCCCTTCACCCGACCCTGCTGAAGTTGACCCGCTGTTCAACTCGTTATCCGATGCGCTGAAAAACACAGAAACGGCAAAAGTGTTAAAAAAATCGCTGGATGTTTTAAGAAATACTGCCATCGGTGTGATGGCGCCTGATTTCACACAGAACGATATAAACGGGAAGCCTGTTACGCTGTCATCATTCAGGGGGAAATATGTTTTGCTTGATTTTTGGGCGTCGTGGTGCGGCCCTTGCAGGCAGGAAAACCCTAACGTGGTAAAAGCCTATAGTAAGTATAAAGATAAAAACTTTACTATACTGAGCGTGTCGCTTGATAAGCCCGATGGAAAAGCAAGCTGGCTCGCCGCTATTCAAAATGACGGATTGAGCTGGACACAGGTATCGGACCTGAAATTCTGGAACAACCAGGTTGCAACTTTATATTCCATTTCATCAATTCCGGCAAATTTCCTGATCGATCCGACGGGAAAGATCATCGCAAAAGACCTTCGCGGCAATGACCTGGAGAATAGGCTGGAAGAGGTTTTGCACTAATCCCCAATTGTCATCCTGAACAAAGTGAAGGATCTTGAAGCGGCAGGTCGGCTATATACATGGCGAAGAAGATGCTTCAAGCGTTCAGCATAACAGAATCTTTTTTCTTCCAGGCTTCTTTTATAATCAATCGTAAGGCTTTATCTTGCGTAATAAATAAGCAAACATGAAGAAGACAATTTTAATTGCGATGGCGTCCTTACCTGCCTTTGTTTTTGCGCAGGCTAATAAATATACCATAGAAGGATCATTGGGAAATTACGATTCACCTGCCAAAATTTATATCCAGTACCGGGTTGATAAGAAAGTTAAAACGGACTCGGTTATACTAAAAAAAGGCAAATTTCAATTCAGCGGTACTGTAGAGGGCGACCCGCTTTATACCAACCTGATGTTTAATGCCAAAGGGACAGGGATGAATTATGCCGATTATAAATCCATATATCTTGAAAACGGAACAATTACCGTTACCGGCGATACACTCCTCAGCAAAGCAAAAATTGCCGGCACAAAAACGAATGACGATAATGTGCGCTATGATGCGGCATTAAAACCCATTTATGATGCATACGATGCTTTAGAGGCGAAGAAAAAAGCCGCTACCCCCGAACAGCAAAAATCAGATGCTTTTGATAGGGAAAATAACAAGGCGGAAAAAGCCATCGAGAAACAGGAATCCGAAACAAATAAACAATTTATCAAAGATAACCCGGCATCGTATATCAGTCTGGTTGCATTGGAAGGCTATGCTTACGCCGCTGATTATGTGGATATAGCGCCATTATACGGTGGCTTGTCGGCAGAGGTGAAACAGACAGATGCCGGAAAGAAATTTGGAGAGCGCTTACCAAAGTTAAAGGCGGTAGCCCTTGGCGCAGCTGCGCCGGAATTTGCAGAAGCGGATACCAGCGGTAAAATGGTAAGTTTAACTTCATTCAGGGGAAAATATGTACTGGTTGATTTTTGGGCCTCATGGTGCGGCCCCTGCCGGGCTGAAAATCCGAATGTGGTAAAAGCGTTTAATCATTATAAAGGACAAAAATTTACCATATTAGGGGTTTCGCTTGACCGCCCGGGAGCGAAAGCCAAATGGCTGGCGGCAATTCATAAGGACGGCCTAAACTGGACACAGGTTTCCGATTTAAATTATTGGGACAGCAAAGTAGCCGGCTTATACGCGGTGCGCGGCATCCCCCAAAACTTTTTGCTCGACCCGAACGGAAAAATCATAGCCAAAAACCTGCGCGGCGATGACCTGGAAGATAAATTAGAGGAATTATTCGGGAAGATTTAAGGAAGTCGGGAAGTCGGGAGAGTCAGTAAAGACCGAAAGATCAGGTTTGATCAAACACCAATCTTTCTCTTTCGGACTCTCGGGACTTTCCCGACTTCCGGTCTTCCTACAACAAATCAAACCCGATATCTTTCCTGAAATACATACCGTCGAAATAGATGCGGCTGGCATCGGCGGTTGCCTGCTGCAGGGCATGGAACATATCATCCTGCAAAGAGGTAACGGCTAAAACCCTGCCGCCTGAAGTCTTGATCACCTCATTATCAAGATAGGTTCCTGCATGGAAAACCTGTGAATCCCGCACATGCTCAATGCCGGTTATAATTTTATGCTTCAAATATTCGCCCGGATACCCGCCGGCAACCATCATTACGGTAGCAGCTATTTTATCAGAGATAATTAATTCCTTTTCATCAAGATTTCCTTCCGCTACGCCAAGCAGCAGTTCAACAAAATCGGAAGCGATCCTTGGCATAACGCTTTCTGTTTCAGGGTCGCCCATGCGGCAGTTATATTCAATTACCCATGGCTCGCCGTTGCAGTTCATCAATCCTATAAAAATAAAACCTTTATAGGGAATGCCTTCTTTTTTCAAGCCTTCAACCGTTGGGATAATGATGCGGTCCTCCACTTTTTTCATAAAAGCAGCATCTGCAAAAGGGACCGGCGAAACGGAACCCATGCCGCCGGTATTTAAACCGGTGTCGCCTTCGCCAATGCGTTTATAATCTTTGGCTTCGGGTAAAATTTTGTAGTGGCTGCCGTCGCTCATCACAAAAACCGAGAGCTCAATGCCTGATAGAAATTGTTCGATCACCACGCTTGAACTGGCATCGCCAAATTTTGCTTCAATAAGCATTTCGTTAAGCTCCTGCCGCGCTTCTTCCACTGTAGAACAGATCAGAACGCCCTTGCCCGCTGCCAAACCATCCGCTTTCAACACGATGGGTAAGCCGATAGTAGCCAGGTATTCGCAGCCCTCCTGCAGGGTGTCTTTTGTAAATGTTTTTGAAGCGGCGGCCGGTATATGGTTGCGCACCATAAACTGTTTTGAAAAATCCTTGCTGCCCTCTAATTGTGCACCCTCTTGTTGAGGCCCGATAACAGGTATGCTTTTTAATTGTTCGTCGGCCAGGAAAAAATCATGGATACCTTTAACCAGGGGTTCTTCGGGGCCAACCAATACCAGGTCAACACTATTGTTTAACACAAATTGCCCGATAGCCTCAAAGTCGGTTACTTTAATATTTACGTTTTTACCGTAGTTGCCGGTGCCTGCATTGCCGGGGGCTATGAAAAGCTGTTGACATTTGGGGCTTTGGGCTATCTTCCAGGCGAAGGCGCTTTCCCTTCCGCCCGAACCGAGGATCAGGATATTCATGGGGCAAAGATAGGTAAATGTGCGGATGTTTTTGATGTGCAGATTTTGGATGTGTACATCAACTTTTTTTCATTTGCACATCTGAAATCCGCACATTTGCATAATAACTTCTTCACCTATGACGCGCCGATTAGAGAAATATGAAAAACTACCTGTGTATCAAAAGGCGCAGGAATTATTTGACCTTGCTGAGGTTATTGCCGATGCGCTCAAAGAAGATGAAATGAAAGAACATCTTGCCGCGCAGATGTTTACCAATGCGGCTATGGTGCAGGCAAAAATAGCAGGCGCCGAAGGCGGAGGTTTATATTCGCTGCGGATGCAGAACGCCGTTTTAATAAAACTTGCCGTTCAGGATATGTTTAATGCGGTGTCGTTTGCTTCGATGGTTGAGATAAACGAAGAAGATTACGTTGACCTGATGCGCGATAAGGTGGACGAGTTCCGCCTGGTTTTTAATGATTGGATCAGAAGTTTTGATAAGACGTATGATATCCCCGATAACTGGGCCATCCGCTTTGATACCAGTACCCCCGAACAGGAAAAGCTGGAAGAACTGATGTTTGATGAAGACCGGTTTTTCGATGAATTTGACGAAGATGATGAAGAAAACAGCGCCGACGACCCGGAGGACGAATAGTTTGCAGCGGCTTATTCAATTACCATCCCTGTCGGGGCAGACGCATTAAAACAGTTTAAATTCTGATGTTGTTCCAAAGAGTAACCGCTACGTTGAACAAAGTCACGCCGGAATGTTAAGAAAAGCGCCGTTAGGCGCGAAATATCGGTAGAAAATATAAAAAAGAATTTAGCGTGCCATCGGTACGCAACGAACAAAGCGGCATTAGCGCTGATGCATGGAGGTGGTTTGGTACCTACGGCAACCAATGTCGGGCTGGTCTGTATCGCTACCAATATTGGCCCCCAAAAGGGGGGGCTTGTCAATTAATTTAACAACACCCGTAGCTTTATTTGCGCCTCCTTTTAATGCGTCTGCCCTGTGCCTTCCCTCTATTTTCTTGCCAATTCCCTTCAGATTCCGTATATTTACAACTATCTCCAAAAGATTTCTGAAAATTTTACCCCGCCAGCGCAAAAAATTTTATGCGCCAATTTTTTGACCGTTTTGCAGGGCTTTCTTTGACGTTTTATTTTGTATTGATTGATAAACAGTGCATTAAGCGATAAAAAGGACAATGTTTTCACCGCAGGCTAAATGCGTTTTGCCTTCATCCCGCCAATTTTTATCACACCCTAAATGCGTTTAGCCTGCGAATCGGCTTTTTTTATCACACCCTAAACGGGTTTAGCCTTCAAACCGGCAATTTTTATCACGCCCTAAACGCATTTAGCTTGCGCGATTTATTTTTTTATCACGCCCTAAACGGGTTTAGCCTCCTGAAAAAGCAAAAATTCTTATGTGCGGAATGCCTTTAGCACATAAGAAGATTTTTTTATAATATTGTTGAACAATTATTAGCCATGTTTCCCCAGCCTGTTTCCATTAGTAAACTGATTGGCGCCGCTACGCTGGTTATAATGCAACTAATGGCGGTTAATGTCCATCAGCATATCATTATTTCAAAAAGATCATAAAACACAATGAAAATAATTTCACATAAAACAGGCGGCAGTTTAACCGGACTTTTATTGATCCTGATTGTTGCAGGTAGGTTATCGGCCCAGGAACTTTATACCATGCCAAAAGGGGTACAATCCAGGGTAAGCAGTTTTGAAAACCTGAACGGACTAAAAGGCGAAGGCGGCAAAACAAACCAGGGTGCGAAAGGCAGTGCCTTTGAACAACTTAAAGCAGGGGAAAGCAAAACTTTGCTCAGCGTGCGGTCTGCGGGTGTGATACAGCGGATGTGGTTCACATTTAATGAGCGCAGCCCGGTGATGCTCCGCTCGCTGCGCCTGCGCATGTATTGGGATGGTAGTGATAAACCTGCTGTAGATGTGCCTTTCGGCGATTTTTTCTGTACCGGCCTTGGCCATTTGGCAGCATTTCAGTCGGCGCTTTTTACCGACCCGGAGGGCAGAAGTTTTAACTGCTATATTCCCATGCCCTTTAAAAAAGGGGCAAAAGTGGTGCTGACCAATGAAAGTGGCGCCGACGTCAGCCTGCTTTTTTTTGATATTGACTATAATGTATTTGATAAACCGCAGGAGGATATGCTTTATTTCCATGCCTGCTGGAACAGGTCGGTTACTTCAACTCCGGGAAAGGATTTTGAATTATTGCCGGAGATTAAAGGCCGGGGCCGTTTTTTAGGCGTAAACATTGGGGTGAATGTTGATGCCGCTTACGGCCAGACATGGTGGGGCGAAGGAGAGGTGAAGCTATACATAGACGGCGATAAAAAATATCCGACCATTAACGGTACCGGCTCCGAGGATTATATCGGCACAGGCTGGGGCGAAGGGCAGTTTGCCAATTTATACCAGGGCTGCCTGCTGGCGGATACTGCAAAAAGGCAATATGCTTTTTACCGCTTTCACATTCCCGATGCTATTTATTTTGAAGAGAATTTTAAAGCCACCATACAGGAGATAGGCGGCGGTGATTATAATGAAGTAAAAGCATTGCAGGCAAAAGGCGTCGCTTTGACGCCGATAACAGTTGCCGGGGAACATGATTTTACCCGCTTGTTTGAGCACCCGCTGGCATTGACCGACAATAGTTTCCCAAAAGGATGGGTGAATTTTTACCGGGTGGATGATTATTCGGCAACCGCGTATTTTTACCTGGACAGGCCTGAAAGTAAACTAAAGGAACTGGCGCCGGTTGGGGAAAGGGTGAGACAAATACAAAACTAAATGCTTGGCTTCCAATCCATTTCAATACGGCATATTATGGTGAAATTCACTTTTTATCAAATTTCTAAAGTCGTTAAGAGGCCGGCAGTCCTGCTCGTGGGCCTGTTGTTAATAAACAGCCTCCTGACAGCGCAGCCGCTCCCTAAAGTGGCCTGCGGTTCTGTAAAACGGCTGGAAAATTTTTCATCCAAATTTGTTGGCCCGAGAAACATAGACGTGTGGCTGCCGGATGGCTACAGTGAAGGTAAGAAATATGCTGTTTTGTACATGCACGACGGGCAGGCCCTTTTTGACAGCACCCTGATGTGGAATAAACAGGAATGGGGCGTTGACGAAACCCTTTGCAAATTGCTGGCTGAAAAAATGATAAGGGACTGTATTGTTGTCGGGATATGGAACACCGCTAAACGGCACCCGGAATACTTTCCGGAGAAACCATTTTACAGCATGGCCCCGGCCGACCGCGAAAAGATATTAGCCATCGGAAAAGATAAGAACGCCCCGCTTGTTGGCAAGGGGCCGGTTTCTGATGATTACCTTAAATTTTTGGTTACCGAACTGAAGCCCTATATTGATGGTCACTTTAGTACTTTAAAAAACCGCAAAAATACTTTTGTTGCAGGCTCAAGTATGGGCGGTCTGATATCCCTGTATGCCATTTGCGAATATCCGGCGGTATTTGGCGGCGCGGCCTGTTTATCAACCCATTGGCCGGGTATTTTCACAACAAAGGATAACCCCATGCCTTCGGCATTTCTGCGGTATCTGGAAACGCATTTGCCATCGCCGCAGAGCCATAAAATATACTTTGATTACGGGAGCGAAACACTGGATGCCATGTATAAACCATATCAGTCACAGGCCGACAGCATACTCCGCACAAAGGGTTATACAGAAAGCAGCTGGATCACCCGCGAATTTCCGGGGGCCGACCATTCAGAAAAATCATGGAATAAAAGGTTTAATGTCCCGGTTTTGTATTTATTGAGAAGATAGCGGGTTCAGGATCGTGAGATAATATCCAAAAGAAGAAAAACCAAAACAGAATCCTTTAGGGAAATCCTTAATTGTTTCAGGGCAGAGGTAACCTGGTTTTCGACTGTTCTTTTAGAAATGTGCAGACGGTTTGCGATCTCCTCATTTGACAAATGTTCAATTCTGCTCAAAACAAAAATTTCCCTGCAGCGATTCGGAAGAAGATCAAGGTATTGATGAAGTTGCTGGTCCAATTCCTGTTGCCTTATATGCTCGTCGCCAAGGTTTATACAAAAGCTACCCTCTGTATTCATCGGATCATCGGAATAAACCAGTGGAGACGATTTTACTGACCTCAGATAGTTGTACACTTTATACCTTGTGGCCATAGCCAGGTATTTCGGAAAGGATTCTATTTCCAAACGCTGCCTTTTGTTCCACAGGTAGATAAAAATATCCTGAATAATTTCTTCGCAGGCATCTTTATCCTTCAGAAATGAATAGGCAATCATGAATAACTTTTTCCAATAGCGCTTGAACAAAATATTAAAAGCCCTATAGTCATCGTCAATAATGGCATTCCACAACTGCTTATCTGTTAGGGGATTATTCGGCATAAAATTGAATGTATAAAATTATGCATTTAAT
>JBIOHE010000118.1:0-11895 GCA_044448725.1 Sphingobacteriales bacterium
TATTTAAGGTCCGCATTTCAAATCCCGTTTATACAAATTTAGTATATTTATTCCGGATTACGAAGATCCGGAATATTACTGGGTGCAATTCAAATTGTCGCATAAGCGCCAAACGTTCCGATGGAACGTAAAACAGTTGTGCTGTATTTTTTTTCTACCGACCAGCCGTCCCGATGGGACGGTTAGCGAAATACACGTCCCATCGGGACGGCTGGTCGGTAGCATTGAATTTAAAGAAGGATTTGGCGTTCCATAGGAACGCTTGATATTGAAGCGACAATTTGAATTGCACCCAATATTACTTCCGGCTTTACGGCCAAAATAAAAAGCTATCCTTTTTTTTCGGATAGCTTTTTATTAATCAGGTCAATATTTCAGTTAAAACCGTTCAAACTTAATCAACTGGTTCAACTCAATCAACCAACTTACGCCTGTTTCGCAAACTGAACGTTGATGATCAGCTTTATCTCTTCGCCGACAACTATTGAACCTGCTTCGGTTACCCCTTCCCAGGTTAAACCAAACTCTTTACGGTTAATCTTCCCGGTAACTTCAAAACCGGCTTTGGTATTGCCATAAAAGTCGTTGGTTGAACCGCCGTATTCAGCAGCAAGCTTAACAGGTTTGGTTACGTCTTTAATGGTAAGGTCGCCAAGTAATTCATACTCATCGTCTTCACCTGTTTTTTTGAATGAGGTTGATTTAAAAGTGATCTGAGGATATTTTTCCGCATCAAAAAAATCAGCTGATTTTAAGTGGCCGTCCCTTTGGTCCTGGTTGGTATCAATGCTGTCCACGTTTAACGCGAAGGCAATATTTGCGCCTTCAAAATTATCATTTTCTGTTTCCAATGAGCCTTCAAAACTCTTGAAAAAACCACTTACGGTTGAAATAACCAGGTGTTTTACTTTAAACTGTACTTCGGAATGTGCCGGGTCAATTGCCCATTTTGTTGCTGTTGCCATAATGTTAAATGTTTTTTGTTCTGTTTTGATAACAAAGATAAATGAATAAATGTTTGAACATGTAAATTGATTTTTAAATTTACAATCGTTCAACAATGC
Organism: Sphingobacteriales bacterium; assembly: GCA_044448725.1. Lineage (GTDB taxonomy): Bacteria > Bacteroidota > Bacteroidia > Sphingobacteriales > Sphingobacteriaceae > Mucilaginibacter. Next base: position 1,065 of record JBIOHE010000118.1, read on the forward strand.
TACCAAAGCACAACCAATAATTTGCCGGTTTGTTAGGCCCGGGCGGTAATTTTACTTTTCAATTATCACGAAACAACAAAAGAGGGTATTGATCCGCAAGGTTTTTACTTATTCAAAAAGTCGCAAACGATGCGGTGAAAATGATGTGTCCCCTGCTCCCGGGTAACCGAATAGCGGCCATGTTTATAAAACCTCGAACGGATGCCCCGCTGCACATTTTCAACGATTTCTTCGTCCTCCAACTCAACCTTATCCAACCCGGCGCCGGCACCTTTGTTTAGTTTTGAAGCATCCCAAACATAGGAGAAAAACTTCACCCTGCATTTATCAACTGCTACAGGGTCCACAACGTTTACCGATAGCCCCCATGGGTAAAAATTAAACATCATATTAGGGAACACCCAGAAATAATAGGCAGCAACATTTTTGCCGTAATCGGGAGATGATGCGGGCATGTCAAAACAGTTTTCCCCATTTTTTGCCAGGCCCAATTGCAGGCTCGAATAAGGAAAATACAATTCGGTTGCATATTCGCCATAATCAATCACCGCGTTCAGGCCGGCGTGTACAAATGGAATGTGGAAACCTTCGAGGTAATTTTCACAGTACAGGGCCCAATTGGCTTTTACTTCGAACATACGCGAAAGTTCGGGCGCTACCTTAAAATCGTTCAACGGCAACCAGCTCACCCTTTCTATCATATCTTTAAAAACTTCCTCCACAGCAGGCAGGGCGGCTTGCGGCGAAACTGATGTAAACAACCATTTGCCCCAGCTAAACAGTTCCGCTTTTGGCAGGTTATCGGCCTTTGCCGGGAAGTTCTCTACTTCCCTAAACTCTGGCATGGAAACAAACTGACCATCAAGGTTAAACAAACGGCCATGGTAGCGGCAACGCAGATTATGCAATTTACAAGGCTTCTCCACCATCAGGTTACCCCGGTGGGTGCAAACATTGGATAAAAGGTTTATCTGCCCGGTTTTATCTCTAATTAACAATAAAGGCTCATCGAGGTAATCTTCCAGTAAGATAAAAGGATAGGCATCGCCATTTTCTTTTACAAAATCCTCGTCACCGATAAACTGCCAGGTGGCTGCAAAGATTTTTTCTTTACAGGCTTCAAATACCTCCGGACTGGTATAAAAACCGGCATCAATGGTTTTTGCTTTGGCAATATCCGGTTCAACAAAAAAATTGGACATGGGCTTATATAATAAAATCAGGTTTAACGATGTAAATTAAAAAAACGGACTGAAATTACCTAAACTGCTATAACAAATTTGACCGCCCCTTTGGAACCGCCTTTAAACTGGATTTGATACGCTGCAACATAGTCAACAACTAAAACAAATTTTAATGCATTTGCATTAAAATTTGTTTACATTTAAAGTTTAAATCACTATATATAAACCTTATTATCAAGCAGGTAATAATTTAATTGATTATCCCATGTCTAAATCAGATCATTCAGAAAAAGAAGAGGCCCGCGCCGACAGAGAGAAATTTGTCGGACAGTGGGAAAAAGGCCTGCGCATAAGACATATTGCCCATAGCCTGTGTTATGCCCGTTACAACGGTTTAAACCGCATTGTTGGCCTTTCTTCTACTGTGCTGGCCGCATTGGTATCAACCGCTGTAATTGTTTCCCTAAAATCCGGAGATGGCACTGACAAAGCGTTTGCCGGTGGCTTTAGCGTGCTGGCTACCTTATTTGCGGCTGCCAATTCCTTTTTAAAACTTGGCGAGCTGGCTGAAAAACATGCCCGCGCTGTTGCCGGTTTCGGTGACTTACGACGACAGTTAGAACTTTCCGAAGGCTGGGAAAAAGAAGTGGACAAGGGTTTTCTCGAAAAGCTCATAACACAATGGGGCAATCTCGAAAAAATATCCCCTGCCATACCAAACAATATTTATGAAAAAGCTATGAAGATGGCAAATACGCCCGCTTAAATAAAGCTGTAACAAGTATTGAGCTGTCCGCTAATTTGTATAAAATATGGCGCTTAAACCTTCAATATCAAATCAACCGCCTCAGCCAATGCTTTATCTTTATGAGTAACCTTGTCCCCGGCATCATGGGTACTTAGCCAGATCTCCACTTTGTTCCAGGTATTTGTCCACGTTGGGTGATGGTTCATTTTCTCGGCCAGTAAGGCTACTCTCATCATAAATGCAAATGCCTCCGCGAAGTCTTTAAACTGAAAGGCACGGTATAATTTGTTGTTGATTTCCTGCCACATCATTATTAATCATTTAGTTTTATGATGCTAAAAACGTCTTTTGGCTCTTTTTGTTCTGATTATATTGCAGGCTTGTCACCTTGCTATCAACAGGGCAATGTTATAATTTAAAGGAAATCTATTTTTATTTGCTTTTTACCCTCTTTACGGCCTGCCGTAGACAGGGTTGACCAGCGCAGCGATGTCCGGGTGAGTCACCCCGCCATGCATTAACGCTAATGCCGCTCGTATAGTTAACTCACCCGGACATCGCTGCGCTTGTCCACCCTCTCTTTTGCGAGCAAAATAGTGGGTAAAAAACATTCTTCTCCAACTCAATAACCTCAATCCACTGGGTCAAAAAACATTAAATCTCCCCTAAATATTCAACTTCCTCATTTCCTTAACCGCATAATCACAGGCACGGGCAGTAAGCGCCATATAGGTTAACGAAGGGTTTACGCAGGAACTTGACGCCATGCAGGAGCCATCGGTGATAAAAACGTTCTTCACCTCGTGCATCTGATTAAAGCTGTTCAATACCGAAGTTTTCGGATCAAGACCCATGCGGGCAGTTCCCATTTCGTGGTTGGCATTACCGGGATACGAAATCTCATTGCTGATGCTGATGTCTTTTAATCCGGCGCGTTCCAGCATTTCAGCGGCGGTTGTGCCGAGATCTTTATGCATCGCTTTTTCATTTTCTTTAAACTCGCAATTGACGCTGAGCAACGGGCGGCCCCATTTATCCGTTTTATTGTGGTTAAGCGTTACGCGGTTATCGGCGTATGGTAAGCATTCGCCAAAAGCATAAAGGTCCATATTCCAGCCGCCGGGTTCGGTCAGGGAATCTTTTAAGGCGGCGCCGATGGCGTCACTGCCATTGCCCCGGCCCCTGAACGCCGCCCCGCCATAGTGGTAACCGCGCAAAAATCCGGGATCCTTTTTATCCACGTTTTTAAAGCGCGGGATATAAATACTGGTGGGCCTGCGCCCGTAATAATAGCTGTCTTCAAAACCATCTACCCTGGCAGATGCCGAAAGACCCTTATGATGGTCCATCAGGTTACGTCCCACCTGGTCGCTCCCATTCCCCAAACCATTGGGAAACCGCGATGACACCGAGTTCAACAAAATAAAAGTAGTGGCAACAGTTGCCGCATTCAGAAAAATAAGCTTGGCATTATACACCATGCTTTCATTGGTTTCAGTATCAACGATCTCCACACCTGTGGCCCTTTGCTTTTGTTCATCATAAATAACTTTATTCACCAGGGAATGCGGCCTTACGGTTAAATTACCTGTGGCATAAGCAGCCGGGAAAGTACTGGCATTGGTGCTGAAATACGCCCCAAACGGACAACCGCGATGGCAAAGGTCGCGGGCCATACAATGCCCCCTGCCCTGCACCGGCTTTGTAAGGTTAGCGGTACGGCCCATAATCACTTTGCGGTCGCTATAGGCATTTTCTATCTTTCCTTTAAAAAACTTTTCGACTGCGTTCATTTCAAACGGCGGCTGAAAAATACCATCGGGCAATTGCGGAATGCCATCGGCATTGCCGCTTACACCAATAAACGATTCCACATAGTCGTACCAGGGCGCAATATCTTTATACCTGATCGGCCAGTCGGTGGCTATGCCATCTTTTAAATTAGCTTCAAAATCCAGGTCGCTCCAGCGGTAACAGGCCCGCGACCATAACAATGACCGCCCGCCTACAACATTACCCCTTATCCAGTCGAAACGTTTGCTTTCCTCGTAGGGGTTTTCCTGGTCGTCGATATAAAAATGCTTATTATCTTCCCTGAACGACCAGTGACGGCTCTGCACATAATGCACTTTTTTATCCTCTTCAGACAAATGCAGGCGGTGCGGAAACTCCCAGGGATCTTTGGTAGCCGTAGGGTAATTAGGGTGTTCTACATTTCCACCCCGTTCAAGCAGTAAAACTTTTAATCCCTTTTCGCAAAGCTCCTTAGCGGCCCAGCCCCCGGTTATGCCCGAGCCAACAATAATTGCATCGTAAGTATTCGTACCTTTCATTCGGTGTTTTTTAGAAATGAGCCTTCATTGCCCTTGGATAATCAGCAAGCGCGGTGGCAGAGTCGCCGATTTCAGGATGCCAGAGTTTTTCCCATTCAAAGCTGTAAAACCCTTTATACCCGCCGGCCGACAAGGCGTCAATTGCCGAAAAAATGGGCACTTCGCCTGTTCCCAGCAAAACATACTGAATTTTGCCCTCAACTATTTTTGCATCCTTAATATGGGTATGTTTAATATAAGGGTGTAAAGACTTATAAGCCTCAACAGGTGACTCCTTCGCCATGGTCCACATATTGCATACGTCCCATATCAAACCGGTATTGGGGTGCGCAGCCGCTTTCATTACCGTTTCCAGGTCGCTGATCTTTACAAGGTCGCCATGGGATTCAACCAGCACACTCACCTTGCTTCCTTTTGCATGGCCGGCCAGTTCGAGCATGCCCTTTACAATAAGATCAATGGTTACAGCTTTGTCCTGATCTTTCGGGAAAACATTAGGGAACACCCGTATAAAAGGACAATCCAAAGCTTGCGCCAGGTCGATAAAGCGGCGTCCTTCATCTAAATTTTTAAGTCGCTCAGCCGGATCAGCAAAATGCATGGTGGCCGATGAACCCAGGTCGACAAAACGCAGGCCCTTATCCTTCATTTTCCGTAAAGTCTCCTGCCTGCTTTCCGGAGTACTCAGCTCTTTTACTTTGGTAAGATCCATTTCATGCAGAATCCCGCGCAGTTCAATACCCTCGTAACCATGCAGTGCCGCAAAATCTATAATTTGATCAAAAGTCCAATCAGGGCAGCCCAAAGTAGAAAAAGACAAGAGGTGTTTGTCCTTTTTTAGCTTAAACGAAGAACTGATAACGGCCCCTGCTGCCAACAGCGACGAAGTTTGAAGAAAGCGGCGACGTGAGTACTGGCTCATAAATAAAGGTTTTTTTGCGTATAATGATTAACTCAAAGTTAAGGTTTTTATGACGGCAGGCAAATGCCGGGGATGAAATAAATTTGGGGTTTTGTGGGGCTTGTATGGGTTACATTTCTGTCCCCGCAGGGTCTCTCGCAGAGGACCCTGCGCCGCATGCTTGTTTGAACCAAAATATTATATTCAAGCATGGCGCATTTGCTGGCCTTAGGCATCCCATCGGTGTAACGTTCAACGCAGGGTCCTCCGCGAGAGACCCTGCGGGAACCCATAGATAAATTGGTTTTGTGACTTATTGTATGGGTTAAACTATGGCTTAAAAAACAATATCAGCCTTTCCAAGCCGAAATTCAACAAGCAAAGATGGTTTACACAGGTTTACACTTTTCTGAATTTTTTGTTTTATCATATTGACATTCAACTATTTATAAAAACACAGGGTTTACAAAAAAGTTGTTTTTTTCGCCGTTGCTGATGTTGTCACTATAGGTGTTCGGAAGAATTTTGATTGCAGCTAATATTCCCTCCCTCGGGAGGGGTGCGGCTGCCTGTGGAGTGGCAGGGAGGGGTTTAGACGCCAATGCTCGCAAACTATGCTTGTCTTCCTTGTAAAATCGCGAATGCAGGGGGAGCACTGTTTTTCGCCGTTGCTGGTGTTGTCACCTGCAACATGGATTGTTTTTGAGCCGGGGATTTCGCCGTTGCTGGTGTTGTCACCAGCAACATGGATTATTTTTGAGGCGGGAATTCACTGCCAGCCATTGTACGCCATTTAACATGCCGGAAAGTTTTTATTAGATTTGAAAGATTACCTGAACGGATATTTTAAACGGTATCTTACAATTATTATAAAATGGAAAAAGCAACCATTGAGAAAGTCAAAGAAAGCTGCAAAACCACGTCCGAAGCGGTTTCTGATCGTTTTGTTGATGTCATCAAAACGATACTTATGCCAAAAAAAATAAACAAAAATGAAGCAGCTGGCTTGAAAGGCCCTGAAGAAGAAAGCGCGGATATTTTAAACTCAATTTTGCATTTGATATGAGTTCGGATATAATTATTTATCAAACCGAAGATGGTAAAACCAGACTGGAAGTACGGCTGGAAAATGAAACCGTTTGGCTTACGCAAAAGCTGATGGCCGAACTGTTTCAAACTACAGTGCCCAATATTAATATTCACCTCAAAAATATTTTCGAAGAGGGTGAATTGGATGAGAAGGCAACTATTAAGAATTTCTTAATAGTTCGATTGGAAGGGAGCAGGAAGGTGAACCGCAGTATTGAATATTATAATCTCGACGCCATTATTTCTGTTGGCTATCGTATAAAAAGTCATGTAGCTACCAGGTTTAGGCAGTGGGCAACGCAGCGGCTGCGTGAATATATTGTTAAAGGGTTTACAATGGATGATGAGCGGCTTAAAAACCCCGATCAGCCTTTTGATTATTTTGATGAACTGCTGCGGCGCATACAGGATATCCGCACCAGCGAAAAGCGCTTTTACCAAAAGATTACGGACATTTACGCGACCAGTGTTGATTACGATCCCATTAACGAAGCCAGCATTACATTTTTTAAAACGGTGCAAAATAAAATGCATTGGGCTATTACCGGCAAAACCGCTGCGGAGATTATTGCCGAACGTGCTGACAGCGCAAGGCCAAATATGGGCCTCACCAACTGGCGCGGCGCTAAAGTACGCAAGCAGGATGTAAGCATTGCCAAAAATTACCTGAATGAAGATGAGTTGGCTGCGCTGAATAATTTAGTAGAGCAGTACCTCATATTTGCAGAAGGTCAGGCCATGCGTCGGATAACCATGAGTATGCAAAATTGGATTGAAAAGCTGCACGGCTTTTTAACGCTGAATGACCGCGACCTATTGACCCATGCCGGCAAAATAAGCCACGAGCTGGCAATTACAAAGGCAGAAAAGGAATATGATAATTACCAGGCTAAACGATTAGTTGATGAAAGCACTAAGGACGGGGAATTTGAAAAAGCTATTAAAAATTTTCCTGAATCGAAAAAGAAATGAAACAGGGGTTGGAAAATAAAAATTTGGGAGAGTGATAGAACCGGACCGGCCCTGAATACCCTGTCCCGATGCAGACCGTAATCATACTCCGCCAACAGGCGAACTTAGGCTCGTATTCCCGGCCAGGCATATTGCAAACTGCCTGCTGAAAACTGCAAACCGGAACGCTGCTACCACTAACGCGGGAAATTCCATTTTTCCTTTAGCACAATGCCCTTGCCGCATAGCGGCAAAACCTTTGTAGAAAAACAAATTGATGTTATTTCTTGCCCCGTTAGGCGGTTACCCTTCGCGAATTGGGTAGTCCACCATTTTGGTGGAGCAATATTTTACTTGTTGTTTTTTTCTACAAAGGGGCAGCCTCTATGAGGCATTTTGAGTTTGGGTGTTTTTTTGCCGTTACTTTCGCCGTTGCTGGTATTGTCACCTGCAACATGGACTGTTTTTGAGGCGGGGATTAGCGACCAGGCATTGTACGCCATTTAGCATACCGGAAAGTTTTTATTAGCTTTGAAGGATTACTAAAGTACCTATCCCCCATGTTTGAACAAACATTCAAAAACATTGACGATATTTTACATAAAGATGCCGGTTGCGGCAGTGAGCTGGATTACGTAGAGCAAACCTCGTGGGTGTTGTTTTTAAAATACCTGGACGACCTCGAAAAAGATAAACAAACCGCTGCCGAACTTACCGGGAAAACTTATACGCCTATCATCTCGCCCGAATTTCAATGGAATAAATGGGCCGCGCCTAAGGAGGCAGATGGCAAGATGGACCATCATACAGCCTTAACCGGCGATGACCTGTCGGACTTTGTAAATATTCAGCTTTTCCCTTACCTCAAAAAATTTAAGGTAGATGCAGAAAGCGCCGATACCATCGAATATAAAATAGGCGAGATCTTCAGCGAGCTGAAAAACAGGGTGCAAAGCGGTTACAATTTGCGCGAGGTAATTAACCGGATTGATGAACTGCGTTTCCGTACCCATGCCGAAAAGCATGAAATGAGCCACTTGTACGAGGATAAGATAAAAAACATGGGCAATGCCGGTCGTAACGGCGGCGAGTACTATACGCCCAGGCCGCTGATAAAAACCATTATTAAAGTGGTGGCCCCGCAAATTGGCGATAAAATTTACGATGGCGCGGTGGGCAGCGCGGGCTTTTTGTGCGAAGCCTTTGAATATTTAAAACACAGCAAGGGCAAACACGAACATTTAACCTCGAAGGATACAGAGATATTACAGAAGCGCACCTTTTACGGCAAGGAAAAAAAATCATTAGCCTATATTATTGGCATCATGAACATGATATTGCATGGTGTGGAAGCGCCCAATATCATCCATACCAATACCCTTGCCGAAAACCTGGCCGATATACAGGAAAAAGACCGATACGATGTGGTTTTGGCTAACCCGCCCTTTGGCGGCAAGGAGCGCGCCGAAGTACAGCAAAATTTCCCGATAAAAACGGGCGAAACGGCCAGCCTGTTTTTGCAGCATTTTGTAAAAATATTAAAGGCCGGCGGCAAAGCGGGCGTGGTGATTAAAAACACCTTTTTAAGCAATACCGATAATGCCTCCATCAGTTTGCGCAAGCTGCTGCTGCAAAACTGCAACCTGCATACGGTGCTCGATCTGCCGGGCGGCACCTTTACCGGGGCGGGCGTAAAAACCGTGGTGCTGTTTTTTGAAAAAGGCATGGCTACCCAAAAAGTTTGGTTTTACCAGCTCAACCTCGACCGCAACCTGGGCAAGGGCAACCCTTTGAACGAAAACGACCTGGCCGAATTTATTGAACTGCAAAAAACAAAAGCCGAAAGTGAAAACTCGTGGACGGTGGATGTGAAAAACATTGACCATACTACTTTTGACCTGAGCGCCAAAAACCCCAACAAAAAAGAAGCAGCCGCCTTGCGCAGCCCGAAGGAAATTTTAGAAGAGATGAAAGCCCTGGACGAAGAGAGCATCAGTATTATGCAAAATATTAGTGAGTTGGTATATGAATAAGATTCAAAACATTGAGCTGTTGAATAATTGGAAAAAATATACCCTTCAAGAAATGATAGACTTAGGTATTATCATAAGCCATTTAGATGGCAATCATGGAGAATTATATCCGAATAAGGAAGAATTTGTCGAAGATGGTGTTCCATACCTTTCAGCTAATTGTATAATAAATGGTGAAGTAGATTTTACAAAGACAAAATTTCTAACTCAAAAAAGAGCTGATACTTTCATAAAAGGTGTGGCGAAAAACAATGACCTGTTATTTGCACATAATGCAACAGTAGGACCTGTTGCAATTTTAAAAACCAGTTTAGATTACGTTATATTAAGTACAACATTAACTTATTACCGATGTAATAGCGAGTTTTTGCTTCCAGAGTATTTGAGGCTTTACATGATTTCAGATTTCTTTGTACATCAGTATGAGCTAGTAATGAAACAGGCGACAAGAAATCAAGTGCCAATTACTAAGCAAAGGACTTTTTTTCATTTGCTTCCTCCTCTTCCTGAACAACAACGCATCGTAGCCATTTTAGATGAAGCCTTTGATGCCATCGCCCGCGCCAAAGCCAATGCCGAACAAAACCTTAAAAACGCCCGCGAACTTTTTGAAAGTTATTTGCAGGGTGTGTTTGAAAATAAAGGTGAGGGGTGGGAAGAAAAGACTTTAGAACAAATTTCAAAAACTTTTGGCCGGGGAAAGTCAAAACATCGGCCAAGAAATGATGAAAAACTTTATGGCGGGGAATATCCGTTCATCCAAACAGGTGATATTAGAAATTGCGATCATTACATAACTGCATATACCCAAACCTACAATGAGGCCGGTCTTGCGCAAAGCAAATTATGGCCGTCTGGTTCAATTTGTATTACAATTGCGGCAAACATCGCTGAAACTGGTGTATTGACCTTCGATGCTTGTTTTCCTGATAGCGTGATCGGCTTGGTTGTAAATGAAAAGTTAGCCGATAGAGATTTTGTTGAGTATTTACTCCAGTCATTTAAAGCAAAATTACAAGCATTGGGAAAAGGGAGTGCACAGGCAAATATCAATATGGGAACATTTGAAAATGAATCATTCCCTTTTCCTTCTGTAAAAGAGCAAAAGTCAATCGTTCAGAAACTTGATGCGCTATCCACCGAAACCAAAAAACTGGAAGCCATTTACAAGCAAAAAATAGCAGATTTGGAGGAGCTAAAAAAGAGCTTGCTGCAAAAGGCGTTTAAGGGGGAGTTGAAAAGTGTCAGGGAGGCAATTGATGTGGGCGGCAGGCATAATACAACAGATATAAATGCAGCAGTATTAAATGAATAGATGATAATTATTACGCCCTTTCAGGGCTCGGCGGGCGAATGCATATCCGTTAACACAGGACTTCGCCCTGTGCTGACAGATGGCGCCCTTTCAGGGCTTTGAAAAGATGGCTATATAGCCCCGAAGGGGTGCTATATATAAGCGATGGGCATAGCCCATCGAAACATAAATAGTGGTTTTAAAGCCCTGAAAGGGCGATATATGATAGCGATGGGTTATGCCCATCGAAACATACGAAAGGGCGCAATATGATAGCGATGGGTATAGCCCATCGAAA
>JBIOHE010000119.1:0-11865 GCA_044448725.1 Sphingobacteriales bacterium
CTTATAATCATTTGTTATTTTTGAATTCTAAATTAGAAAAAGAAAAAATGTACCCAGAATATTTAGTAGCCCCTATGCGGGAAGACCTGACCAGGGTTGGCTTTGAAGAGTTAAAAGATGCCGAAGCTGTAACCAAAGCAATCGAAAGCGAAGGAACAGTATTCGTAATGGTAAATTCGGTTTGCGGTTGCGCGGCAGCCAATGCGCGCCCGGCTGCCAGGATAGCCGCTCAAAACGAAAAACACCCGGACAAACTGGTAACTGTTTTTGCAGGCATGGAAACCGAAGCGGTTAATAAGGCCCGTGCTTACATGCTGCCTTATCCACCGTCGTCACCTGCCATGGCCTTATTTAAAGACGGTAAATTGGTTCATATCATCGAACGCCACCAGATTGAAGGCCGCCCTGCACAAATGATAGCTGATAACCTGATCGGCGCATTTGAACAATATTGCTAACGGGAGATGAAAGCATAAAGCGAAAAGCGAAAAAGGCCGAAAGCCGAAAACGAAAAGCTGAAAGGATTAATACCTTTTCAGCTTTTTTGCTTTGATCCCTTTCACCTTTCACCTTTCATTTCCTGCTGTACTGTAACTCCAAAGGAATCGGCATCGGATTTTTGGAGGATAAGGCAGATGGCGTAATATAAACTAACTTCAGGTCCCGTCCGCCATCTTTCTGGAAGTATTCAAGCCTGAAAGGATAAAAACCCTTTTGCAGGGGTAATATATACGATTTGATAGCATCGCTGCCATGCAAGCCGTCATCATTGAGAATCAATTCATCATTAAGGTAAAACTTTGAACCATCGTCTGAAGACAAACCAAAAACGTAATACCCTTCCTCTTTTATTTCCATCCAGCCATCAATCAGTAAGGCGAAATTATCCTGGCGGGGGAGTTTATTTATGTCGAAATTTTTGTCGGTGGCGCCCCATTGCACAGGCTTTAATTTTGTAAAATCAGGCAGTTTATCCCATGTTCCTTCATAATAAGCATAATGAAAACCGCCGGGCACTATATTTTTTACTTTTGATAGCGCGGGCAATGGTATCCCCACCTTGAAATCGCCGATTGTTGTTTTATCATACCTGTCCCGGTTCGAAAACTGTTTTACCGAAAGTTTGGCAGGCCCTGTCAGAGTGAGCTCAGCTTCCATTTTGTTTGATGATGGCGATGGCCCGGTTCCGTCAGTGGTATAACGCACTTTCGATGGATCGTTAAAATACCATATTTTAACCGGCTTGTCTTTTAAAAGCGTGCCATTCATCGGGTGAAACTCCGGCCCCTTTCCGCTAAAGCCGGCATAAGTAAATTTCAAACCATCGTACATACTTTTAAGCCTGACCGATCCATGGGTCTCATCCGGGTAAGCCTGGTCTTTCCAGTTAAAACCTGCAGGTGCTTTTATTTTGAGGATACTATCCATCGAAACTATCCCCATTCCCTTATAGGGCTCCCCTTCACGTCCGCTGATGTAAAGCGTCTTATTTAAATTGGCCAGGCCGGGCAATTTATCGGCAGCAACTTTGTTCATACAGTTTTTATCCCACCAAAAACTTGGATCAGCTGCTATATAAGATTTAAAAACCTGCGGTTCATTGAGCAAAGCATACATTACAAACAGCCCGCCATACGAATGCCCGAAAATAGCATTATCACCGTTCGTCGGATAGTTTTTATCAACATAAGGGATCAGTTCATTTTTAATGAAACCAAGAAATTTACCGGCGCCGCCGGATGTTTTATTATCGGCAACATGCGTAGGGGTAAGATCCCTGTCGCGGTCAACATTTATAACACCGACGATAATAGTCGGGGGCATGTAAGCTTCCCCTTCAATAAATCGTTGAATATCCGTCATTGTTTTGGTGTTCCAATCGCCATCCAGCACATACAATACATCATATTTTTCCTTTGCCCCGGCCTTATACTTCTCCGGCAATACCACCCGGATAAACCGCTTCTCGTTCAGGATTTCAGAGAGGATCGAATCCATTTTACCAGGCAGGTCCTGCGCTGAAACAATACCAAACAGGCTGCAAATAATAATTACCGGCAGCATCAAAAGGACGTGTTTTTTATTTTTCATAGGTATGGCTTTGTTGAATTAATTATATGACGACCAAATCCTTCAATTGGTTACAAAAATCAAATATAAATCATTCGTTTTTCAGGGCGCAAAAAAAATGCGTTCCGTATCTCACCCCGGAACGCATACAACATCATCAAATGATCATGCTGATCAACAAAATCTCAGCAAACAGTTTATTGTTTATCCAAGCCCTTCATTTACTATTGATGACCTTTGTGGTCAACAAATGAAATTTTTTTATAGTATATAACAACAGCCCATTTCAGCTATAAGTTTAATAACAAACAGCATCGAATCTATTCAAAGTAAATATTCCGAAATTGTACTTGCTAATTTTTTAATGATAATTTCAATAATAAATAACTCAATTAGCTTATTTATAGATTTTTATATCTGCGCAGGATTAAAAAAATATAATACTAATTTAACGTTTACACATACTTGTTTAACCGTAACTTCTTACCCGGGCGGCTTTTTTACATAAAACCAACCGGGTACCCGTTAAAAAAAAGGCGGAGTTTTACCCCGGCGACCAAAAATAAATACGCCCTTAGTGTAACAAACCGGCAAGATTTCTCATCTTAGCTTTTATAAGCAAAACTTCATGATTTAGCTTTTAATAAACTGACCGCTACAATAAACACTATGAGAACAACTAAAACACTTTCGTCTCTAATCTTTTCGGGTTTGGTTACGGCCCTGGCAGTGTCTTCGGCTTATGCACAGGCTCCCGCCAAAACTGACGACCCGCTGATGAATACCTACCGGGAAACACCTCCAAAGATCAATGACCTGGTACACACCAAACTGGATGTACGCTTCGATTACAAAAAATGCTTTATGTACGGCAAGGAATGGGTTACTTTAAGGCCCCATTTTTATCCCACAGATTCGCTGCGGCTTGATGCAAAGGGCATGGACCTTAAAAATATTTCTGTCGTAAAAAACGGTAAGCTTATTCCTTTAAAATTCCATTATGATGATAGTCTTACTGTCGCCATACAGTTAGACAAGGTTTATCATAACAATGAAAGCTATACCGTTTTTATCGATTATACCTCAAAACCAAATCAGCTGAAAACTAAAGGCAGCGCCGCTATTAACGATGCTAAAGGCTTGTATTTTATCAATCCGGATGGCAAAGACAAGGATAAGCCTACCCAGATTTGGACGCAGGGCGAAACTGAAAGCTCATCGGCATGGTTCCCTACTATCGACAAGCCCGAGCAAAAAACAACTGACGAGATCAGTATGACTGTTCCGGCCAAATATGTTACTTTATCAAACGGGCGCCTTGCTTCACAAAAAATCAACGGCGACGGTACCCGTACTGATACCTGGAAAATGGAGCTACCCCACTCACCCTACCTGTTTATGATGGCTGTAGGCGATTTTAAAATTTACCATGACCACTGGCGCAATAAAGAAGTAAACTATTACCTGGAGCCAAAATACGCCCCTTACGCCAAACAAATATTCGGGATGACCCCGGAGTTAATTGAGTTTTACTCAAAAACATTAAACTATGATTTTGCATGGAATAAGTATTCGCAAATTGTAGTGCGTGATTATGTGAGTGGCGCTATGGAAAATACCTCGGCAACACTGCATGGCGAATATGTGCAGGAGACCCCGCGGGAGTTACTTGATGCCAATTATGATGCCGGCCGCAGCACCATTGCCCACGAACTGTTTCACCAATGGTTCGGCGACCTGGTAACTGCTGAAAGCTGGAGCAATTTAACGGTAAATGAGTCGTTTGCCGATTTTAGCGAAATGCTTTGGGCCGAACATAAATATGGCAAAGATGAAGCCGGTGCGCACAGTTATGATGCGATGCAAAATTATCTGGCTAATCCGGAGAATCAAACCAAAAACCTGGTAAGGTTCCATTATGATGATAAGGAAGATGTTTTTGATGCGGTAACCTATCAAAAAGGCGGTCGTATTTTAAATATGCTGCGTAATTATTTAGGCGATGCCGCCTTTTTTAAAGGTTTAAATATCTACCTGAAAACAAATGCCTTCAAAACCGGCGAAGCGCAACAACTGCGCTTAGCGGAAGAAGAAGCAAGCGGACTGGACCTGAACTGGTTTTTTAACGAATGGTATTATGGCGCCGGGAACCCTGCATTAAACATCAGCTATAAATGGGACGACGCCTCCAAAAAAGAAACGGTTTATATACAGCAAACCCAAACCGGGCAGATTTTTAAAGCACCTTTAGCTATTGATATTTATGTCGGCGGTAAAAAAGAACGTCATAAAGTATGGATAAACGATAAAGCCGATACGCTGAGCTTTGATGTTGCCTCAAAACCCGACCTTGTTAACGTAGATGGTGATAAGGTGCTGTTGTGTACAAAAACCGACAATAAAACACTGGATGAATTTGCTTTCCAGTACTTTAATGCCCCCCTATACCTTGATCGTTTAGAGGCCATTAATTTTGCTGCTGCACATCAATCAGAAAAAGCCGCTCAAAAAGTATTGATTGCTGCCTTAAAGGATAAATATTATGGCTTGCGCATAATCGCTATCAGGGCTTTACACATGAGCAATGATGATATTCATAACGCAGCTTTGCCTGTATTAACCTCATCCGCGCAAACAGACGATAATACCCTGGCAAGGGCTACCGCTATTACTGCCTTAGGCAAACTTAAAGCAGCCGGCAACATGGACATATTTAAACAGGCGCTAAGCAGCCAGTCGTACGCAGTACAGGGCGCTGCCTTAACCGCTATTAACCTGCTCGACGGAAAACAGGCGCTGGCATTGGCAAAGGGTTTTGAAAGCGACAATAAACACGCCCTTACAACTGCCATTATCAATGTTTATGCAACAAATGGCGGCGACGAACAATGGCCTTACGTGTATAAAGCATTCAACGATGCCGATCCGCAGGGCAAATTTGGCATGGCCCGGAATTACGGGCCCATGATTGGCCATGTAACAAAGCCTGAATATGCACAACAAGGCATTGCAACCCTGAAAGATATGGGCATAAAATATAAAAAGTTTGGAGGGGTCGCCCCATTTATTAACGGGTTATTAACTGATATTAAAGCCCAGCGCACAAAATTAAACGACAGCGCTTCGGCCCAGGCCGCCGATGATGCGATCAAAGCGATCAACGAAGCTAAATAAAGGGTAAAAATCAGCGACAGATTTACGAAGATTTACGAAGTTTTGAAAACTTCGTAAATCTGTCCATTTTTTTAACATAAACCCCTCGAAATTAACACAGTTTTAACATTTTCACTATCGATCCATCTTTATCTTAGCAGTAAATTAGCCTGTTTTGAAAAAAGCACTAATCCTGTTCCTGTTTATCAGCAGCATTTACCAGTTAAAAGCGCAGCAATTGTTCAGGGTAAACCCTGCCGGCAGTTTATCAAAGAATCTTAACAAATCCTTTTTGGTTAAGCCTGACAGAACCCTTCCCCTGCTTAATTTTAATGGAAATTACTGGAATGGCCTTGCCAAAAACACCACAAGCCGCGTAAATCACATGCCAATAATTGTTTTAGACGGGAATGATAAGATGCCCGTAGTTAAATTAGGTGGCTATTATACCATGCCGGTAAAGAAAATCGGCAGCGAAGACCAGATCACGGTAGAACGGAACCAATATCAGTTTTTGCCGACGTTTACAAAGCCGTTTTAATGATACTTGTCGAACTATTTTCTTGGTTCCTTGTTCCTGGTTCTTGACTCTTTTTCGCACTATTAATAAGACTGCGCTTCATCAGGGATTAGCGCCATTTTCCCGTGCTCCCTTTTCTCTACAACTGCGTTAAAACTTTCTTCGTATTGGGGATGGTTGGTATGCATCACCCTATCCCAAAAGTTAAAATAAAGGCCGTAATTGCATTTCACCAGGCGGTGGTGCATATTATGATGGGTGGATGTATTGTGCCATTTAAAAAGCCGGTGGCTGGCAAACCCTTTCGGAAAAAGCTCAAAACCGAGGTGACCAATTACATTCAGCAGTAATGCATACAAAGAAAAAATAGTGATTGCCGAAGTATGATGCGGAATGGTAAAGGCAATAAGCGGTATAATCCCGATCTCTATCAATGCTTCAATAGGGTGAAAGGCGTAGGCAGCAAAGGGCGTAGGGTTTACCGACAAGTGGTGGGTTTTATGCGCCAGCTTAAAAAGCGGCTTCCAGTGCATTAAACGGTGGGTCCAGTAAAAATAGGTATCGTGCAACACGATCATCAATACTATGCTGAAAAAATACCAGCCATAGCCATATTTATTTATTGGCTTATACACCAGTGTTAATCCGTTTTTACCGGCCCATATCACCAGCAATATCACACAGCCAAAAATGAGCATGGTGATTACCGAATACTTAATCTCGTTAACGATATGTTTCCTTTCGGGGTAACGCTGCTGTATTTTTGCATACCAGTATTTTTTATGCTTCCACACATAAAAAAACAGGTAAAACGAGCCGGTAAACAGTAAATACCGGGAACTGAGGTTAAACATAACCCTGAATGAATCGAACTGGCTTGCTATGGAAGAAAACATATTTTTATGAGAGTCAAGAATCAAGAGCCAAGACAAACAACAATAGGAGATGCAAAAATAAGAGCTTTCCTGATTCCTGGCTCCTGATTCCTGGCTCTTTTCCGTCAAAAATCCTTATTCAGCAACTTTTCCAGTTCAGCAAAGCTGATATTCATTTTTACCCTCCCCTGCTTGGCATAAGAAAGCTCCCCGGTTTCTTCCGAAATGATGATGGCTGTTGCGTCGTTGGCCTCGGTTACACCGATACCCGCCCGGTGGCGCAAGCCAAACTGGGCCGGAAGGTCTGTTTTCTCCGTCAAAGGTAAAATACAGCTTGCCGATTTAATCTTATTCTCCGCAATTACAACCGCGCCGTCGTGCAGCGGGCTTGTTTTTTGGAATATACTTTCCAGCAGACGTTTTGATATTTTGGCCTCTATAACTTCGCAGCTGTTCTGGTAAAATTGCTCGTCATAGTACTTCGCGAAAACAATCAAGGCCCCGGTGCGGGTTTGCTTCATGCTTTTACAGGCGTCAATTATTGGTTTTATACGCGCATAATTGTTTTTTTCGGCATCGGTTTTGCCAAAGAAATACTGCCACCAGGCCTTGTTTCTCTGCAGGGATGCATTTCTGCCAACCAGCAATAAAAACCGCCTTACTTCCTGCTGAAATACCACAATAAGCGCGATGATGCCTACATCCACAAATTTGCCGAGTATGCCGGTAAGCAATTGCATGTGCAAGGCCTTCACCACATAATAGAGACCAAATAAAATGGCGAGACCTATAAAAATATTTGCCGCTATGGTGCCCCTGATAAGGTTATATAGCTGATAGATGAGCAGCGCTACCAATACTATATCAAGGAGGTCGAAAAACGTAAATTTAAATAAGCTGAAATCGAAAAATTGCATTTACTAAGATAGGAAAGAGATTTGAGATAAATGCTGAAAGCGGAAAGGTAAAAGCAGAAAGCTCATTTTTGCTTTGGTCTTTCAGCTTTCAGCTACCTTTTCCGGAAAAGCAAGCGAGGCCCCAACGCTCACTGCCAGAATAGCTAAAATAATCAAAAGCGAGTTGCCGGTGGTAAGCCCGATCCTGTCGGTATAATTTGCGGCGAGCATTTTTAAACCGATAAATGCCAGCAGCACCGCCAGTCCGGTTTTAAGATAGCGGAACTTATCGATAATATTTACCAATAAAAAGAACATAGACCGCAGGCCGAGTATGGCGAAAATATTTGAAAAGAAAACAATATAGGGGTCTTTGGTGATAGAAAAGATCGCCGGTATAGAATCAACTGCGAAAATAACATCAGTAGCTTCAATGATCAGCAGCACCAGGAAAAGCGGGGTAATAAATTTTTTATGCTCTATTGTGATAAAAAACCTGTTGCCCGAGAACCGGGGATGAATAGCAAAATACCTGGAAACAAGTTTAACTACTGCATGTTTTTCGGTATCCACTTCTGCCTTTTCGTTACGTTTAATATACATGGCAATGCCGGTATAAACCAGAAAGACGCCAAAAAGGTAAAGTATCCAATGAAAATGGGCAATAAGGGTTGCCCCAAGGAAAATAAAGCAGAAACGCATCAGTATGGCGCCAATTATTCCCCAAAAAAGCACTTTATGATAATGCTTATTATCAACCCCAAAGGCGGTAAAAATGAGCACCATTACAAATATGTTATCGACAGATAAAGCATATTCAACAACATAACCCGAAATAAACTCAAGTGCGAGATTTTTACGGTACTGGTTTAAACTTCCCTGAAGATCACTAAGGTTAAGTTTAAGATGGTGGAAGTTTTCGGCATTTACCTGCAGCAAGGCTGAAAAACCATCAATACGATGGAGCAGATCGCCATATTTTAATATAAGTGCATAAAAACAAAGGGCGAGGCTTATCCAGATAAGGCTCATTATGGCTGCCCTTTTCATACTTACCGGTTTATCGTTTTTTGCAAACAGGCCAAGATCAATGGCAAGCATTGCCAAAATAAAAACGATAAAGCCAGAAATAAAAACTAATTCATTGTGCATTATTTATTACGTTCAGTGGTAAAACGCACCAATTGCTCCAATCCCCTGCGGGCTTCGCCATCTGGAAAGGTGTTTAATATGTCAAATGCTTCGTCCTGGTATTTTTTCATCTGGGTTTCGGCATATTGCAAACCGCCGGTTTCCCTTACGAAGTTTATGATTGCAGCAATTTTTTCGGGATCGTCATTATGGTTTTTAACCAGGTTGATCATCTGTCTTTTTACCGCCGAATTGCTGTTATTGAGCGAGTAAATGAGCGGCAGGGTCACCTTTTTTTCTTTGATATCGATTCCTAAGGGCTTACCTACGTCATCGGTCCCAAAATCAAACATATCATCTTTGATCTGAAAAGCGATACCTATTTTTTCGCCGAAAAGGCGCATCTTTTCGATTGTCGCATCATCAGCCCCGGCAGAAGCCGCCCCGCATTCGCAGCAGGAGGCGATGAGCGACGCCGTTTTTTGCCTTATCACTTCATAATAAACAGGCTCTTCAATATCCATTTTTCGTACCTTCTCCACCTGTAGCAGTTCGCCTTCAATCATTTGCCGCATCGCTTCGGATACAATTTTGAGGAAACGGAAATCCTCGTGTTTTACAGAAAGCAACAAGCCTTTTGACAAAAGGAAATCACCCACCAAAACCGCGATCTTATTTTTCCATAAAGCATTGATGGAAAAAAAACTGCGTCGCTGATACGAATTATCCACAACATCATCATGTATCAGGGTAGCAGTATGCAATAATTCAACAAGCGCCGCGCCGCGGTGTGTAGATTCATTGATGCCACCGCAGATACTGGCTGAAAAAAAGACAAACATGGGCCTGATCTGTTTTCCCTTACGTTTTACAATGTAGTGGGTAATACGGTCGAGCAGCGGTACTGAGCTTTGCATGGAAGATTTAAACTTTCCTTCAAAAACATCAATATCGGCAGCAATAGGTTTTTTAATCTCGTTTATGCTCAGCATTGAAACAAAACACGCTTTTTATGTATAAAGGTTGCTCCTGATAGCTATCGCGGGCAACCCGCACAAACATAAGGAAATTTAGTTGAATGGTGAGAGTGGAATTGTGAGTGGTGAATTGTGAGCGACCATATCGGCTAATTTTTTAAATCCAATTTCAGTTTTCACTTGCTGTTCCGGTTTTTTGCCAGGGCGCTTTTTTTATTACAGTTGAAAGCAATATTATTTTACCTTTGCAATCCGAAATTAAGGAGAGGTGTCTGAGTGGTCGAAAGAGCACGCCTGGAAAGTGTGTATACTTCAAAAGGGTATCGAGGGTTCGAATCCCTCCCTCTCCGCAATACGAGATTCCATTGGAATTATCATGAGGCTGTTCGATTTCGAGCAGCCTTAATTGTTTTAATTTCAGCAGGTTATGTTCAAACTCGGGATGTATCCAGGGTGTTCTAAACATACCCTCTCTAAAGGTGAGACCATGTTTGAACACCTCGTTTAAAATAGCGTGCTGTTGGTTGATAGTAGCATCATCAACAATGCCCGGCAGATTGAGCATATGAGGCAACACCAATAATTCCTGATTGATATAATCCTCCAAATCACTGTCCAACTCATCTTTCCGATTAAGCAATTGTGCTTTTTCCGCTATGAACTTTTTGTTCCACTTTTTATACGTAGCGCCATTAATAGTATCATCCATCAGCTTCTTTTCCGCGTTTTCCATCTTCTCTTCAAGCCTTTCCAATTGATCGGTCACTACTTTTAATTCTTTGTTGCGATTAACATTCATCGCACTTATACCGCTCTTTACTTCCGTTACTATTTCATCGATAGCCTCTTGCGTAAAACTAAGATTGATCAAAAGCTTACTAAACTGTTCATGGAGCAGAGCACCCGAAATATTAACGTTGCTATGCTTGATACAACGATAATATAAGTAATATTTGTTCTTACCCTTGCTCCAACCTGCCGTCATGCTTTGGCTGCAACAAGGGCTCTTTAAAATACCTTTTAATGGAAATTCGTCTTTTGGTTGGGTTTTCATTGCACGTTTTGTAAGCCCAAGCATTTCTTGCGTCCTCCAGTATTGTGTTTCGGATATAATCGGATGGTGAATAGCCTTAATAATTTTTTCAGGGTTTTTACCACTTGCCACAACTCTTACAAGACCTGCATACAAGGGGTTGATCAGAATTCTAAATATAGCACCATTACCGCTTTGAGGGAAACCCAAGTCCCTTATTTCTTTGTGTATTAAATAACGTGGCACACCGGCTAAATAATCACGGAAAATCTTTTGAACGATATAGGCTTTTGTTTCATCTACAACCAATATCATCTTACCATCCTGTTGCCTACCGTTTAAGTAACCATAAGGCGCTTTATTTAAATATCTACCAGACTCTTGGGCATGACGTGCGCTCAATTTAGCCCTGCGCCGGATAGTTAGTAGCTCCTGGTTAGCAATGAGGTATTTAAACGCCCTCAAAAGAAACACCGAGGGGTCAGAAGTGTCGATGTCCAAAGGCTCACTGGTAGCGATCACTTTGAGGCCGTATTTCTTTTCTAACTGCTCAATCTTTTGTAAAGCTTCGGGCAGGTTACGGCTAAACCGGTCATGGTCAAGTACGATCAGGTATTTTACTTTGCCTTTGTGCAGTTTGATAAAATTTTCGAGCGCGATATAATCGGGTCGGTCAAAGGTATAGCTGGATGCCCCATCATCCACAAATACAGATTCGAGAACAATGTGGTTATACTCACAATAATCCTTGATATTCTTTTCCTGGTAGTCTATGGAGTGAACTGACTGATCCTTTTTACTTATTCTTATGTACCCTATCGCATCCATTTTTACGCTTTTTAATCATGATTTCTACTATAATCTCAGCTATTAATTTACGGAAATTATGGCTATTTTCCTCATTTTCGTTAGGATTTTTACCTGTATTTTCATACTTTTTTTCTATACCTTCCGGCTGATATATAGTTATTTCCTTTTCCATAAGCACTCAATTTGAATGCAATGTCTTGTTTGTCAACTTTGATATTTGAAGAAGCCTCGGTACTACTCAAAAGAAGATTTAAGCTTTAGCATCATTAGTTTTGTTCCATTTTACACGCCCATGCTTGTCTCTAATTTCAGTAACCAATCTTGTTAGCAATTGTCCGTCCAATCGTTCCCCAGGGGGCGTATCACAGGCATTAATCCCGATTTTTAAATCATATTGCTC
>JBIOHE010000120.1:0-11705 GCA_044448725.1 Sphingobacteriales bacterium
ACCATTCCTGATTCAATAATTAAGTAACCTGCCTGCCGGCAGGCAGGTTCAATAAATCAATAATTATGCAACGCAGAGATTTTTTAAGACATACCGCATTTGCTTCGGGGGCGCTGATGATACCGGCTTTTTTAAAGCCTTTTGAGGCACTAGCGGAAAGTGATATTTCCGGGTATAAAAACCTGGTGATCATCCAGCTTTCGGGTGGTAATGACGGCCTGAATACAATCATCCCTTATGGCAATGATATTTATTATCAAAAAAGAAAAACCATCGCCGTCAATCAGTCCGACATCATCAAACTGAACGACATGCAGGGATTAAACCCCAGTTTATCGGCTTTAAAGGAAATTTACGACCAGGGATGGATGAGTATCATTAACTCCGTTGGTTATCCTAATCCTGACAGGTCACATTTCAGGTCGATGGATATATGGCAAACGGCGAGCGATTCCAATCAGTTTTTAACTACCGGGTGGATTGGCCGCTACCTCGATTCCAACTGCCAGAGCTGCAAAAACCCATATACCGCTATTGAGGTTGATGATACGCTATCGCTTGCTATGAAGGGCGCCAAAATGAAAGGAATAGCCGTACAAGACCCCAACAAACTTTACCAAACCACCCGTGAGCCGTTCTTTAAAGACCTGGTACACGATCATGGCGGCGCCAACCTGAACGAGGATAATTTGGGGTACCTGTACAAAACCATGATTGAAACCTATTCGTCTGCGGATTATATCCAAAATACTTCAAAAACCTACAAAGTAACTGCTGATTATCCGGCAACAGGGTTGGGTAACCAGCTTAAAAATGTATCGAAATTTATAAATTCGGGGCTGCAAACCAGGGTTTATTATGTTTCGCTGAGCGGCTTTGATACCCACGTGGGACAACAGAACCAGCAAGGCCGGCAATTAAAAATTTATGGCGATGCGGTGGCAGCCTTCTTAAAAGACCTTAAACAAACCGGCAAACTTGACGATACCCTTGTGATGACCTTCTCGGAATTTGGTCGTCGCGTGGAGCAAAACGCCAGTAATGGTACCGACCATGGCACTGCCAACAATATTTTGATATACGGCGGAAAACTAAAAAAAGCAGGTATTTATAATGACGCCCCCGATTTAACCCAATTGGATAACGGCGACTTAAAATATCAAATTGATTTCAGGGATGTGTACGCCACGCTGCTTGACAAATGGCTGGAAGTAAACAACAGCCAGGTGCTGAATAAAAATTTTGCAGGGTTGGGATTCATTTAATTTGAAAATTTGCCAATTTGAAGATTTGAAAATGGTATTCTCGCCGTTGTTGGAGTTTTCTCCAACAACATGGACAGTTTATAAAGCGGGGATTTGCGAAACGGTATTATACATCATTTTAACATATCGGTACTTGTTGGTGACAACACCAACAAGGGCGCAACACGATAAAAATAATTCCGAAATCGAACTTCCGAAATCCGAAATTATTTGGGCATTCTCCGCATCATATTGGCCATAGCTGCGGGGTTGCTCATTTGCTTCATCACCTTGCGCATATCGTCAAACTGCTTTATGAGGCGGTTAACTTCCGCAAGGTTGGTGCCTGATCCTTTGGCAATGCGGTTACGACGGCTTTGATTGATGCTGTCGGGGTTGCCTTTTTCGTAGGGCGTCATGGATTGTATAATGGCTTCAATGGCTTTAAATGCATCGTCGCCCACCTCCACATCTTTCATCATTTTACCAACGCCGGGGATCATGCCCATCAGGTCCTTCATGTTACCCATTTTCTTGATCTGCTGTATCTGCCCGTAAAAGTCGTTGAAGTCGAATTTATTTTTGCGGATCTTCTTTTGCAGTTCGGCGGCTTCTTTTTCGTCAAATTGCTGCTGGGCGCGTTCAACCAGTGAAACCACGTCGCCCATACCCAAAATACGGGAAGCCATACGGTCCGGGTGGAAAACGTCAAGCGCTTCCATTTTTTCGCCGGTACCAATGAATTTTATCGGCTTGTTAACCACCGATTTTATAGAAAGCGCCGCACCGCCGCGGGTATCGCCGTCAAGCTTGGTTAACACAACACCGGTAAAGTCCAGGCGGTCGTTAAATACCTTTGCAGTATTTACGGCATCCTGCCCGGTCATCGCATCCACCACAAATAAGATCTCATGCGGTTTTACAGCATCTTTTACCTGCTCTATCTCCCGCATCATGGCCTCGTCAACCGACAGGCGGCCGGCGGTATCAATAATCACCACATTGTTGCCGTTTTGTTTGGCTAAGGCAATACCTTCCCTCGCGATGGCGATAGGGTCTTTTGATTCCAGGTTGGCATAAACCGGTACGCCGATCTGCCCGCCTAAAACCTGCAATTGCTCAACAGCCGCCGGACGGTAAATATCATCGGCGATCAGTAATGGCTTTTTATTTTTTTGTGTTTTTAGATAATTGGCCAGCTTGCCGGTAAAAGTAGTTTTACCCGCACCGTTTAAGCCCGCGATGAGGATGATGGTTGGCGAACTGCTTAAATTAAGTTCGGCTGTGCTGCCGCCCATTAATTCAGTCAGCTCATCGTTCATCACTTTGGTGAGCAACTGACCGGGAGAGATAGAGGTCAGTACATTCTGACCGATGGCCTTTTGCCTTACATCGTCGGTAAAGGCTTTAGCCGTTTTATAGTTAACGTCGGCATCCAGAAGGGCCTTGCGGATTTCCTTCATGGTTTCGGCCACGTTTATTTCAGTAATTGTTCCCTGTCCTTTTAATACTTTAAAGGCCCTGTCGAGTTTATCTGATAAATTTTCAAACATTATTCTAATCCCAATTTTGAGTTTGCAAAGTTATGATTTTGAAACAATTTGGCTCAATGTGTTTACACTAATCCTGCTTAGGCCGGTACTTTGATTCATTTAATATTTTCTGAGCGTCGTTATCGGCCATCAGTTCCGCCAGGGTAACGCCGGGGTGCTTATCCATATACCGCTTTACAATTTGCCATCCGGTCCAAACGGCAAGTTTCGGGGCCGATTCGTTTTTTTCGCCTAAACCGGGGGTAAAAGGCGCTTCGGTTAAAAATTTCTGAATTTTTGGGAAATCAGTTTCATACAAAAGGTTTTCTTCCAAAAAATAGCCCCATATCGTCGGTTCAAATTGCTCACACCATTTTAATTGTGCGGTTGTGTAGCCAATCTTCGTAGTGTCGGGCACATCAGGCAAAATCTGGTCCATAAAATACATGATTTTACCGTTATAGATCATTTTTGAAAGCAGGGTTTTATTGCTGTCGTTTTCGGGGAACATGTCTTCACGGGCTATGCCTTCAATTGTGCGCGGACAAATATTTTTGGCGTCAAAATTGCGTGATAAATAATGCGGGTATGCTTTCGTAAGCGCCGGATAAAACCTCGAATTCCCGCCTAAAAACAAATCAAGCCCTATGCCAACGTAGCCATCCCCAACGGTGATTTGCGCTTCGAAACCCGAATAATAGGTAAACACCCTCGGGAGTTTCTTTTGCGGAAAATAGTATTTAATATGCCTGAAGGCATCGGTTAATTCCGCCTGTTCTTTATCCATTGCCGGATACACCGAATCAACATCATGTTTCAGGTCGTTATAATCCTTTTTGGCAAAAACCTGGCGGAGTAATTTAAAATAGGCGGTATCATTAGTGTTTGTACCATCTCCCTGTAAAAGCAATGCGATAAAATCATTGTAAAAAGCACCGTATTTTTTTTGCAGATAAGCCACCTGCGGCGCAATGGGTTTTGTTTCCATTTCGTCAAAATCCTTATCAAAACGCTCAATCTTTAAATCAACAGGTATATTGCTTACATCAACCCTTTTATTGCGCCCGCAGGCGCATAATAGCAGGCTGATCAAAAAAAATAAATAAATTTGCTTTGTTTTGCTGTTGGTCACCATTTTTTATCCTTTCGGCAAAATTAATTTTTTATTTGCATTAAACACCCTAAAATGAAGATCGCCTTAGCCCAGCTTAATTATCATATCGGAAACTTTGAATCAAATACGTCCAAAATAATCGATCATATTAAAATAGCCCGTGAAAACGGCGCCGATCTGGTGGTTTTTGCCGAGCTATGCGTTTGCGGCTACCCCTCACGGGATTTTTTGGAGTTTGATGAATTTATTGAGCTGTGCGAAACCTCCGCCCAAAAAATTGCCGCCGAATGTACCGGCATTGCCTGCATCATAGGTTTACCCACTCCAAATCACCGGGCAGAAGGGAAGGACCTGAATAACTCCGCCTATTTTATTGAAAATGGCAAGGTAAAGGGCATAGCCAGTAAGGCATTGCTGCCTAACTATGATATTTTTGACGAGTACCGTTATTTTGAGCCGGCGACGGAATTTAACTGTATTGAATTTAAGGGCCGAAAGATAGCGCTCACCATTTGCGAGGATCTTTGGAATACCATCGAAAACCCCTTGTACCGGACCCGGCCGATGGATATACTGATACAGCAAAAGCCGGATGTGATGATTAATATCGCCGCTTCGCCTTTTGCCTATAACCATGATGATGAGCGCATAGAAATTTTGAGCGATAATGCCAAAAGGTATAACCTGCCCCTGCTGTATGTAAACAATATAGGCGCCCAAACCGAACTGATTTTTGACGGCGGGTCTTTAGTTTTTGATAATACCGGCAAGCTGCTTGATGAAATGCCCTACTTTGAAGAAAGTATGGCCTACTATAACCTGGATGATAAATCGGAAATCACATTTTCGCACCCTTCAACGCTCAGAACGACAAAACAAACCGATATTGACCAGATCCATCAGGCGGTTGTTTTAGGGATACGGGACTATTTTTATAAATCGGGGTTTAAG
The DNA here is from genome assembly GCA_044448725.1 of Sphingobacteriales bacterium. Classification (GTDB taxonomy): domain Bacteria; phylum Bacteroidota; class Bacteroidia; order Sphingobacteriales; family Sphingobacteriaceae; genus Mucilaginibacter. The sequence goes on from JBIOHE010000120.1 coordinate 4,842, forward strand.
CAGGCGATATTGGGCTTATCCGGCGGTATCGACTCCGCTGTTGTTTGCGCCCTTGCTGCCGAAGCTTTAGGTCCCGAAAATGTAATGGCGGTATTGCTGCCTTCCCATTTTTCGAGCGAACATTCGATAAAGGATGCAGAAGATCTTGTAAAAAACCTGGGCTGCATGCACGAAACCATCGCCATAAAAAACATTACCGATGCTTTTGAAACCACATTAAAGCCGCAGTTTAAAGACCTGCCTTTTAATATTGCGGAGGAAAACATCCAGTCGCGCAGCAGGGCGGTGTTGTTAATGGCCATGTGCAATAAATTCGGGTATATCTTACTAAATACCTCCAACAAAAGCGAGGCCGCTGTTGGCTACGGCACTTTATATGGCGATATGTGCGGCGGCATTTCGGTTATAGGGGATGTTTACAAAACCCAGGTTTTTGAATTGGCCAGGTATATTAACCGCGAGCGTGAAATTATCCCCGAAAATTCCATAACAAAACCACCTTCCGCAGAGTTAAGGCCTAATCAAAAAGATACCGACTCGTTGCCGGAGTACGATATACTCGATAAAATTATAGCTGAATATGTTGAAGGCCGCTGTTCATCGGCAGCCATCATTAAAATGGGTTATGATGAAAAAACAGTGCGCCGGGTGATCCGGCTCATCAACCTTGCCGAGCATAAAAGGTACCAAACCCCGCCAATTTTGCGGGTATCGCCAAAAGCGTTCGGTATGGGCCGCCGTATGCCGATAGTAGGGAAGTATTTGTCGTAGGTTAGTGCTTAGGCCGAAGCCAAAAGTTTGAAGTCAAAAGTCGAAAGTCTTAAGTAAAAGAAAAGGACCAAATTCGACTTTCGACTTTCGACTTGAGACTCTCGACTTTCGACTTAACACTATTTTTAAAAAATACTTACATTAGCCGTTAAACCATTTGCAAATTTTTGGTCTAAGAGAATACGGGAGGAAAATATCATGAAAAGATTAGGTTATTTAGCATTTACCTTATTGCTGCTGGCGGGTTTGTTGGGCTGTACAAGCTACAATTATTACACCGCCGCTATAAATAAAACCAACTTAAGCAGTTACCATACTTTTGCCTGGATGCCGCCTTCAAATAGCGGCGATAAAAAAATGATGAACAATGCAGCGGATGCCAAAATCAGGGAAGCTGCCACAACGGCCTTGATCGCCAAAGGCCTGCGTTTAGATCAAACTAACCCCGATCTTGTGGTTAACTATACTTCTATTGTAGGCAGGGGCGTCCGCACAAATTATTATTCGCCTTATCCATATTACGGCGGATTTTACCCCGGCTGGGGTTTCGGCTGGGGATGGGGATGGCGGTATAACCCCTATTTTTACTACGGTGCGCCGTTTGCCTATTATGGCGGCCTTACCTACGCCGAACAGGAACATTACAAAGAAGGCACTTTAATTATCGACCTGATTGACACCCGCACGCGCAAAATAGTTTGGCGGGGATTTGGTGTAGGCGAAGTTCATAATAACCCGCAAAAAGACATTGACGACCTGCCAAAAGAAGTTAACGGATTGCTGGATCAGTTACAGCTTACACCTGCGCCGGTAAAGATTTCGTAATCAAAACAAATCAATAATAAATCGCCCCAAAATGGTTTTTATAGCGATGGGATTTAGCCCCATCGCTATAATTGTATTTGCCCGGTCTTAGTATCCCGGCAAGCAAAACCACTCTATATAAACAGCATGTGTACCCCGTCCCCGGCGCTTTCTTTATAAAAATCACCGACGGTAATGATTTTTTCTACACCATCGTACAGGTCTTCTTTGGTGTAATGAAACATATCCACCGCCAATTTGCAGGCCCATAGTTTTACGCCTGATGCAGTTAAAATATCTAAAAACTCGGATATTTCGGGCATATCAATTTTCTCCATTTCTTTTTTCATCATGTAAGTTGCCATAGCCTCCATACCGGGTAAACCACCAAGCATGGTAGGTATATGCATGGCCGGGTTGCCCACCGTGGCCACGTGCAAATGCCCCAGTTTCTTTTTATGAATGGCCTCCAGGCCAAAAAATGTAAAAAATATCTCTGCGCCGATACCTTCCATCCGGGCTCCGTTCGCCAGTACAAATGCGGCGTAAACATTTTCAAGCGTGCCTTTTGACAAGATGATCATCATCTTTTTTATTGCGCCATTATTCTCGTTCATGATTGATTCAAATTAAATTATTAAATACAGCTGGCAGGCTTTGGTATGCCTGCAATTTTTGTGGCCGTTTTTAGCGGGGCGTTCGGAAACAGGGAATACAACTCTTTTATATCAACCACACCGCTTTTTCCAACCCGCCTTATACTCAGGGCTACCTGGTTTTTTTGCTCGTTTTGCAAATACTTAATTACTTGCCAATGCCTGGGGCTAAGGCTTATGTGGGCTTCGGTCGCTATCGCTTCCCCAACTTTTTCGTCCCATTGTTTAAAATCGGTTAAATAACCTTCCTCGTTTACGGTAACTGGTTTACCTGCTATTACTTTTTCCATGATTTATCTATGTTTTTATCCTTTTATACTTTTTCATAATGTTTTCCTGATTCGGACATGTTGGCCGAAACAAATGGAATATGCGTCCCTTTGAGCAACACGTTCCAGTAAATCCACCGGAAGGCCAGCTTGCCGATGTGGTTTATCCTGCTTTCTTTTAACAGGCCTAACGGACCGATTCCCGGGAACGGAAAACTGCCTTCCACCGGTTCGTGGGTATAGTTAAAATCAATCAGCAGCGCCTTATCGTTGCCTGTTTCAATAAAACAGTTGGCATGACCGTCAAATTCCTCTGTTAAAGGTTCCCCTTTTATAAAATGCATGATATTGCCGGTCAGTATTTCGGCTTCAAAATGCGCCACGGAACCTGCCTTTGAAGCTGGGATGTCGCTGGCATCGCCTAATACAAAAATGTTGGCATGTGCCTTTGACTGTAGTGTTGCCTTGTTGGTGGGCACATAGTTAAGGTCGTCGCCCAGGCCCGATCTTTCCATCAGCTCGTCACCTTTATTTGTCGGCACTGTTACCAAAATATCAAAGGGGATTGCGCGACCGCCATAATCAACGATCTCCTTTTTTTCATTATCCACATGTTCTATGGCGAAGTCACTTTCAATACTGATGTGTTTTTCTTCTAATAAATGCGTTAATGCTTCGGTAGCTTTTGGCTTGGTGAAAGCCCCGCTTAAAGGGGTTACATAAGTTATTTCAACCTTGTCCCTTATCTGCTTGTTCTTAAAAAACGAATCGGCTAAAAAGGCGAACTCAAGCGGCGCGACCGGGCACTTAATTGGCATTTCGGTAATATGTACCACCAGTTTTCCGCCGGTCCACTCCCTTAATTTATTTCGCAGGGCAAGTGCGCCCTCAAAGGTGTAAAAGTCGAATACCGATTTATACCATTCCTCCCCGTTCATACCTTCGGTTTCTTCGGGTGCTATTTTTGCGCCTGTGGCGATAATCAGCACATCATAGTCAAGTTCATTGCCATCAGCTAATTGCACCTTGTTTTCGGCCGGTAAAATTTTATCGATCTTATTTTTAACAAGCCATACATCGTCAGGGATAAACTCATCAACCGTTTTAATAATATCATCGGGTTTATAAATGTCGAAGGGCAGAAAGAGGAAACCCGGCTGATAATAATGTTCGTCCCTTTCATCCACGACAGTGATGACCCATTCGGGTTTTTTAAGATGATGATGCAAATGATTGGCCATCATCGTTCCGGCTGTTCCGGCGCCAAGAATTACAAGATTTTTCATTCGTTTATATTTGAATGTAAAATTCGCCTTCTTAAGGTACGTCAACAATGACCTGCGGCATTTGTAAAAAGACCCTCGTCAGAATAAAAAATGATTGTTCACACAAGAGGCCCGAAATTAAAGTTATGTAACAAATGATACCAAAAATTCATGGAACAGGCATTAGTAAAAGACTATAAAAGAAGATGTTTTATTAAGAATTGCAAGCAGGCTAATGACCCGGAAAATTGCCTGGCACCATTAAAACGAGATTTTTTGTAAAAATAAACTGAGATCGTATATATTTGTTGCCCGCTTCGGGATGTAGCGTAGCCCGGTATCGCGCCAGCATGGGGTGCTGGAGGTCGGAAGTTCGAATCTTCTCATCCCGACGTTTTAATTGAAAGCCTTCAGATGAAAGTCAGGAGGCTTTTTTTGTTGTATGGTATCGCGTCCCGACTATGGTCGGGAAGGTCGGATTTCGAATCTTCTCATCCCGACGTTTTAATTGAAAGCCTTCAGATGAAAGTCACGAGGCTTTTTTGCTGTCCAAACGACTAAAAAACGCGGACAACTTAAAAATGGTAAAATGGGGCTTTCTGAACCAGCAATTTCATCTTGGCAACAGAATCTTACGCTATATTTGTCCCGTAATGTTTTTATCACAATATTTTCACCGCTGCATCGATTGCTCTGAAATCCATTTTTAGTGGTCTTTGCGTTTATCTTACATCAATCTAAAATATACATATTCTACATGCGCTTTAATACTTCATTTATCGCCGGTCATTCAACTTCAATAGAAATTGGCTTATATGCTTTATTAATAACCACGTTATGGTTTTTGGAATCATTATTTATGACGGCGTCACTTAAAGATAAATATCACCATACGCTAAACAACATAAAATTCATCGCAATGGCGTTACCGGTTCAATTGCTGATGACGTTTCCTCTGTTGAAAGTTTCATCAATAATGGGCGACCATCATTGGGGTATTCTCTTTATTCCGTTGATCAGCGCTCATCCGGTGCTTAAATATTTTTTAGGGTTTATTATGCTGGATTTTCTTGACTACTGGTATCATGTCATTATGCATAAAACCAAACCATTGTGGAATTTTCACATGGTTCATCATGCAGATAAGCAGATGGATGTTACTACAACGGTACGCGAACATCCGGGTGAAACATTTTTCCGCACTGGTTTTCTCGTCATGTGGGTGGGTATTACAGGCGCAGGTTTGGGGTTGCTTTTATTAAGGCAAACGTTTCAAACTATAGTTAACGTTTCCTCGCATACAGGTTTCAGGCTAAGTGAAAAAGCCGACAGATGGATCGGCTATATTTTTGTGACGCCAAACATTCATCATGTTCACCATCACTTTGAGCTGCCGCACACCGACTGCAATTATGGTGATGTTTTAAGTATTTGGGACAGGCTGTTTGGCACATACCGGAAACTTGAGTATGAAGATACCGTATTTGGTCTTGATACCCATATCAACCATGAGGGCTGCCACAGCTACATCCCTGCCCTGATGATGCCATTTGAAAAAAAAGTTAATTAATGGATTGGTTAGAAGGCGTTTTCGGGTTATCGCAGAGTCGGTCTCCATCCGGCGCGCGACGCGCAAAGGCCAAAAAGCGCAAAGACCCGTGCCTGACCAACCCTGTCCGTATCTCACATGCATGCCGTTTACCTTGTATGCAGGGGCACGAGGGGCATGAGAAGCCTTTACCCGTCATACGCGCCAGGGGGGAGTTATTTAATAAATGTCACCCATACAATTTTGTTGCGTTGCGCAACACATGAAACACCATGCAACAAAGCGCTATTAAACTAAATATCAACAATTTAACTACTGGCAAAATTTTGTCAATGACATGATCGTGTCAGCACTTTTTGGCGGTATATTTGCTTAAATAAACAATCTTGTAGTAAACTTATATATAAACAAAGCCAGGTTTTCCCGGACGAGTCACTTAACTTGTTTTTAGGAAAATGTAGTCGGAAGGTCGGAAAGTCCACATCCCCCCATATTAAATAACAAAGTCCGGCAATGGCCAGGCTCTGTCTTTCTATCTTGCTTTTCGTTAACCCGGCAGGCGTGGCACAAGTTGCCTTTGCCCACTCACCCCGCCAGACATACTTGCGCCAGAGGGGGATACCAGCATGGTTGGTCAGGCCCAGTCCAAGTCACGAGTAGCCTTTGCGCGTTATACCTCGCGCCAGAAGGAGTTATTTTCTTTTTTTTCTTGGATCTTCTTCAGTCTTTACGATTTGCCCGTCTAAATCGTAATAAATGAGCTTTCCTATTAGCTTGCCTTTCTTAAATTTCCCTTCACACCGCTTCTTGTTTTTTTTAAACCAGTCAATTATAAAACCATTTGCAATGTGACTACAATTTATATAATTGCTATAATTAACATCGGTAGTGGTTGATATTCCATAGTACAATTTCGGATAATCAATTGTATCTCTTGCCTGTCCGTTAAATTGATAAGTTAACGGATACTCATTCTCCATTAGATGTAATTTGTACAATCCCTTTGATGGCAAATAACATATACCAGTTCGTGAATTTACTTTGAATTTAACGGTATCACTGACGGTTGTAAAGTAGTAGGCAATGTTTAATCCTATCGTATCTTTACATTTATCACGACAATATAATTCAAATTTCAAACTATCCCGAGAACTCAAATTTGAGAATGTAATTGTTGATAATAACAATAGTTTAATCATTAGCTTCCTGAATAAGTAGTGCCATTAATTATAAACGCTTTTTTGACCTTTTTTGCCCTTGTTGGTAGCCGACCTATCCCTTCAAGATCCTTCACTTCGTTTATAATGACGCCTTTGTAAGACACTCATAGTCAAGCTGCTTTTTGAATATTATATCCATACTTAGCTAACTCCTTCTGTATTCGTGCGATTTTTTTCGCCTCCTGAACTTCTACATCTTGTTGTACTTTTTTAATATCGAACGCTTCCTTTTTGAGCACCATGTTATAAAAGATCACGGCCATTTTCCTTGCAACGGCCTTGATCGCTTTTGAACTTCCTTTTGTTGCTGCAAGTTTTCTGTATAATCTA
>JBIOHE010000121.1:0-11601 GCA_044448725.1 Sphingobacteriales bacterium
GCGTAACACCTACTGTACGTTTATGATACAGTTGGTTTGGAGCTTAGAGATTGTTGATCAGGTTGGTGAAGATTAGTTTCCGATGGATTAATATTGGAGGCGCGGACTAAATTCAATATGGGTTAATGACTGGATGGTGGAGATCAGTGGGTTGTGTCTAACCTCTGATCTCCAGCCTCCAACCTCTTAGTTAAATATTATATCCAAATGACCGCTGGCGTCAACGCTTACGGGGATGCCGCCGCCGTTAACACTACCGTGTACATGGTCTTTTTCCCATTCGCCCTTAAAGCCGCTCATATTTTCGGGTTTATTTATCCTGTTGGCCGAAAGGTTCAGATCATAGCCCTGTTTTGCCGGCAAGCGCAGGTTAACATGACCGCCGCTAACATCAAGTTTTACATATTTGCCCGCATGCAACAGCTCTGCATTCAGGCTGCCGCCGCTGGTTGATGCTTCAAGGCTGCATGATAAACGGGTTAAATTAAGGCTGCCGCCGGAAGTACCTGTATTTAATTCGCCTTCAATATTATCTGCTTCTACACTGCCGCCGCTGGTATTGGCATTGATGTTTCCTTTTAAAGAATTCAGGTGCAGGGACCCGCCGGATGTTTCCAGATGTATTTTTCCCTGGCAGTTGCTGGCGCGGATACTGCCGCCGCTGGTTTCCAAATTAATATCATTGGCCGAGTTAGAAACCTCGATGCTTCCGCCGGATGTTTCCCCTTTAATAATACCGGTGAGGGCATCAATATGCAGGCTGCCGCCGCTGGTACTAAAATTTTCGTTCCCCGATAAATTATCCAGGTGGATACTGCCGCCGCTGGTCTCTAAATGACTTGAAACCTGTTTTGGCACGTATATTTTAAAGGATATGCTCAATTGCCTTCTCCAGTCCCAGTTAAAACCGCCTTCATGTTTCCTTTTAGCAACAGCGCGTAATTCGTGGTTACTTACCGAAACTTCCAGTATATAATCGGCATCAAGGCGCTTTTTTATCTCTTCCCTTGAAAGCTCCGCATTGTTGTTGCCATGCACATAAATCTCAACGCGTTGCGCTTCGCCCGAAGCTCCGCTAACAGTTATGCTGCCGCCGGAGGTTTCTACAAATACCTCTTTTATACCATCATTTGCAATAGATTTGGTTTCGTAAGGGTTTTTATTCCAGTTATCCTGCGCTAAAGCAACACAGCTCTGGCAGGCAATAAATAATATTAGCAGGTAAGTTTTCATTTTTTTGTTTCGTTTTGTATAAATGACACCTGCTTTTTTAATGTGTTGCATGAGTTGGGAAATATTGTTGGTCATTTGCTGCGCGTGATTGGGTCATTAAGTCATTGGTCATTTTTTAAAGTCTCCCCTACCGGGGGAGATTTAGAGGGGCTTGGTCATTTTTTTGTCTGAATCAGAATTTACAGAATTATTGAATTTACAGAATCTTAAACAGTTCAATTCTGATAATTCTTAAAATCTGCAAATTCTGATCCAGGCCCCCTACTCGCTCCTCAAACTGTCCACAGGATTGGCTATCGCCGCTTTTATGGCCTGTATGCTTACTGTAATACCCGCAACCATTAATGAAGTTGCCCCGGCTGCAATAAATATCCACCAGTGGATGGCTACCCGGTAGGCAAAATCCTGTAGCCACTTGTGCGACAGGTACCAGGCAAGCGGCGATGCTATCGCTGTGGCGATGATAACCAGGAGCAAAAAATCCTTTGAGATCAGGACGATGATATTGGCCAGGTTTGCCCCCAGCACTTTCCTGATGCCTATCTCCTTTGTGCGCTGCACCACTGCATAGGCAGTTACCGCAAACAGGCCGAGGCAGGCTAATAATATGGCCAGCACCGAGAAAGTTGTAAAAACCCCCGCGGTACGCTGTTCGGTGCGGTATAAGGCATCATAATCCTCATCCAAAAATTTGTATTCAAACGGCCTGAACGGGATACGTGCTTTCCAGAGTTTTTCAATCGCCTGGATGGTTGATGCCGTATTGTTGCCTGTTATCCTCACAAATAAGTTACCCGTTTGTTCGTGATCCAGAAATATCAGCAGTGGTCCTATCGGATCATGAAATGATTTAAAATTAAAATCTTTTACCACGGCCTTTACCCTGCCATCATAATACTTTGAAATCTCTTTTCCGATAGCTTGCTCAGGCGTCCATCCCAATGCCCTTACCGCCGATTCATTGAGCATAAATGAATACTTAAAATTTTTATAGTTATTGGTAGTATCCACCTGCAAAACATCAGTCTGATTGAAATCGCTGCCTGCTACAATTTTCAATTGCATGGTTTTAATAAAATCCTCATCCATGGGTAAGGCATTTACGGTTAAACCTTTGCCGTCTTTTGTTTTTATGGCATCGCCCCATCTTACATCAACCGGCTCGTTATTTGCAGCTGCGACACTTTCGACCCCGGGAATATCTCGAATCAATTTTTTAAGCGCGTCAACCTGCGGCCGGATCTTAAAGTCGACCGGCAAAACAACTACATTGCTTTTATTATACCCGATATCCTTGTTGCGGATATAGGCCAGTTGCTGCAATATCACCACGGTTGTTATAATGAGAAAAATAGAAATGATAAACTGAAAGATGATTAAAGACCTGCGAACACTTTGTCCGGAAGTAAATGAAAACCCGGACTTTAGTATTTTTACGAGCTTCATCCCTGATAACAATAAAGCCGGGTACGCGCCTGCCGAAAAGCCAATAATAAGTCCCAATAAAAGCAGGCAAAGCAGGATAACCGGGTCAAACAGCGCATTGAATTGAAATTGTTTGCCCGATAACTGGTTAAAAAACGGAAGTAATGCAATAGCCAGGCCGAGCGCTAAAACCACAGCAATAGCCGCCACAAAAACTGATTCGCCAATGAATTGTTTAAAAAGCTGCTGCTTTGCTGCACCTAAAACCTTTCGGATCCCGATTTCGGCGCTGCGGCCGGCAGATTGGGCAATGGAAAGATTTACGTAGTTAACGCAGGCAATTATTAATATTAGCAGTGCCACCACACTTAAAATATAAACATAGATGATACTTCCATTGGGCTCAAATCCGTCGGGCAGGTTTGAATGAAGATGAACGCTTGTTAATGGCTCCAGGTGAAAGGTTAAATACTGACCGGCGGTCATTTTCAATTCACCCTTGTCCACAGTTTTCATATAAGAAGTAATTTGCTTCGCTAACGGCTCAATAGCGTCCTTGTTTTTAAGCAGCAGATAGGTAATATAATTGGCTGTCCACCATTCTTCCGGCCTTTTTGCAGCATTCAGAACATTAAACGGCACGACAAAATCAAACTGTAACTGCGAATCTGAAGGGCAATCTGCGGCAACAGCCGAAACTATAAAACTCTTATCGCCAACTTTTAAAATTTTCCCGACAGGGTCTTCCCTGTCAAAATATTTTTGCGCAGTGGTTTGAGTAATTACGATTTTATCCGGTGAGTTCAATACAGTCCCGGCATCCCCGTTTAGCAGCTTAAATGAAAATATCTTAAAAAAAGAAGGGTCCGCATACAGGAAGTTCTTTTCTTCGAACAGCTGGTTTTTATAGCCCACGACATTGGTAAGTTTATCCAACCTGACGAAATCCTCAACTACCGGGAACGTCCTTTTAAATTGGGGGCCGATTTTTGTTCCGGTAACCGCTATTTTAGCGGGTGCATCTCCCAGACTGTAATCCATGGTTACACGCACTATTCTGTCAGCATGCTCATTAAAACGGTCGTAACTCAGTTCATGTTTTATATAAAGCCCGATCAACAGGCAACTAACAATACCAACAGTTAAACCAATGATATTTACAAAAGCATACAACCTGTTTTTCTTCAGGTTCCGCCAGGCAATTTTGAAATAGTTCTTTATCATGTTTTAGTTCATTGGTTCACTTGTTCATTAGTTCATTGGTGTTGGCTTCGCGTCATTGGTCGTTTTTTTCCTAATCTCTTATCACTAACCTCTAATCACTCAGAACGCAAACTTGTTACCGGGTTTGACAATGCTGCTTTGACGGCCTGCCAGCTAACCGTTAAAAGACAAATGGTTAAGCTTAATACCATCGTAGCTAAAAATACCCATACGCTTATGCTGGTGTGATAGGTGAATTTTCCGAGCCATTGGTTCACATAGTAAAAACTGATAGCGGAGCCTATAACAAAAGAAATTAAAACCAGCCACACAAATTCTACAGACAAATTGATCCATAGATTTCCTGTTGTTGCGCCTAAAACTTTGCGGATACCAATCTCTTTTTTCCGCTGCTCCGCCGAGAAGGACGCCAGGCCGAATAAACCCAAACACGAAATAACAATAGCGAGGCAGGTAAAGCCTGTTGCCATTGTACCTAATAATTTTTCCTGGTTAAATTTTTCGGCGAAAGCTTCATCCGTAAACTTGTATTGAAAAGGATAATCCGGATTATATTTCTTATACAAAGCCCCCAAAGTAGCCAGGCTTTTTGAAATAGATTGATCAGGATTTAAACGCAAGGCAATATTACCCGACCAATCTTCAATAAAACCGATAATCGCCGGCTTAACCGGTTCGTATGGCGATCCCCATACAAAATTTTCAACCACTCCTACTACGCTGCAGTTCTTATTCTGGTATTTTACAATTTGGCCCAATGGATGTTTGAAACGCATCATCGCGACGGCAGCCTGGTTTAAAATGATCGCCGCCGTGTCAGACGGATAAGCTGTGGAAAAGTCGCGTCCTTCCACTAATTTTAAGCCATAAGTATTTACGACATGGTAGGTGGTAGCCATCTGGTCTATCGGAATTTTATCTTCGCCCGGCAATTGTCCCTGCCAGGTAATACCCCATGAACTGCTATAGTTATTGGCAATGCTCATGGAAGTAAGCGCCCCATCGGTAATGGCGCCCGCATTTATCGCATCCTGCCTAAAGGTTTCAAAGTGCTTATAAAGGGCGCCCTCGTAGGGCATTTCTATCAATCCAACCTTTTCATACCCTACCGGCCGGTCTTTGGTATAGTTTATTTGCTTGTATATAAAAATACTGAACAAAATAAGCCCGATAGCGAATGAAAATTGCAGCACAACCAACACTTTACGCGGGGTAAAAACAGCACGGGCATTTACCACCTGGCCTTTAAGCACTTTAATAGCTTTAAACGACGACAGAAAAAGTGCCGGGTAACTACCAGCAACCAAACCGGTAACCAAAGTTACGCCAATGGCCGCCAGCCACGCCCAAACGTTTGTGTATGGAACGATCAGCCGGATGTTGATCAGGTTATCGAATACATTTATGAGAGAGGCGATCAGTACGAGCGCGAATACAAAAGCGACGAAGGCCATCAGCAGCGATTCGCTCATGAATTGTAGTATAAGGCTAAAACGGTGCGCCCCTATTGCCTTGCGGACACCTACCTCACGCGCCCTCTTTTCGGATTGGGCAGTTGATAGATTCATGAAGTTAATGCAGGCGATCAGCAGGATACAAATAGCCAGCAGTAAGAATAATCTCACGGTTTCTATCGCCCCTCCGGTGTTTACGCCGTTCTTAAATTCGCCGTACAAATGTGCTTTGGCAAAGGGGAACAAGAATATCTTATTTTCCTTATTCATGGGGTCGTAACGCCCGATTATGTCCTTCAGTTTTGCATTAACTGCGGTTAAATTGGTGGCTGGTTTAAGCAAGGCGTAGGTGGTAAAGGAGTAATTGCCCCAGCCGGATGTTTTAATCCAATTTTGTTGAACTTCCAACTGCTTCCACGAAATAAGGGCTTTAAACCTGAAGGAGGAGTTTGCCGGATTATCCTTTATAACTGCGCTCACCTTTAACAGGAACTTATTATTCAGCTTTAACGTTTGCCCAATCGGATCACGATCACCAAAAATTGATTTTACCGCAGACTCAGTAAGGACGATGGACGACTGATCAGCAAGCGCTGTCTTTTTATCGCCGCTTACAAAATCAAAGCTGAACATATCCAGCAGTGCAGGGTCGGCGCCTATGGTGTTTATTTTTAATGACTTCCCCTGGTAATTTACCAGGTTATCACCGCCGCCATTGGTACGGGCAAACTTTTCGATCTCCGGGAGATCCTTTTCCACTACTGCCCCGAGTTGTGTTGGCGTAGGTGAACCGGTGATCAGATCGCCTTTGCTGGGCTGGTTCCTCATAACCCGGTATAGTCTGTCACTATTCGCATTGAATTTATCAAAAGTAAATTCATTATAAACATAAATGAGCAGCATAAAACTAACTGCCATACCAATGGCCAGCCCACCAATATTGATCAAACTGTAAAGGCGGTTTTTACGGAGGTTCCGCCAGGCGATTTTTAAGTAATTTTTTATCATGGAGCCAATTATTGAATTAGTGATTTGCTGTGCGTCATTGGGTCATTGGTCATTAGTCATTTGCTGCGCGTCATTGGTCATTGTGTCATTAGTTTTTGGGTTTCCAAGCCATCCAATGACTAATGACCAATGACTACCTCATACGTTCATCAATCGTTTTCCTGATGAACTTTTGATAACGTTTCTCTTTTTATAAGACGGTTAATTTAGGTTTTACGTTGCATGCAACCTTTTAAAAAAAGAGATAAAGCACATCATATTTTTCAACTGCTACTGCTCACTGCCAACTGCTACTGCAAACTGCCCGCTTCCCCCCCTATTCGCTTCTCAAACTATTAACCGGGTTTGCAATTGCTGCTCTTAGTGCGTGATAACTGACTGTTATTACAGCTGTTACAATAGCAACAAAACCAGCTGCGGCAAACATCCACCAGGAAATGGAAATGCGATAAGCAAAATCCTGCAACCACTTATGCATTGCCCACCACGCTATTGGAGAAGCTATTACAATGGCGAGAAAAACCAGCTTTAAAAAATCTTTCGACAACAAATTATTGATAGAGGTTACGCTTGCACCCAATACTTTGCGGATGCCAATTTCCTTCGTACGTTGCTCAATGGTGAAGGCTGCAAGGCCAAACAAACCGAGGGCGGCTAAAATAATAGTGATGCAGGTAAATATGCTAAAAATAGACGCAAGTTTATCCTCAGCTTTATATTGGGCGTTAAATGCGTCATCCATAAAAGTATAACTGAATGGAGTTTCTGCGTTGTATTTTTTATAAATAGTTTGAATAGACTCAATTAGCGAAGGCAGGTTAGCGTGTGGTTTTATTTTTGCAAAAAGGCACCCGCCCTCCGCTCCCCAGTTTGCTGCTGTATCCGATGCGATAAATAAACATAGAGCGGGCACAGTACTTTCAAGTGAGGTGAAATTGAAATTTTTTGTTACTGCTACGATCTCATATTTCTGTTTGCCTCCGAAATCAACCATTCTGCCAACAGGATTGGCTGGTAAATTTAATTTGGCTATCGCCGACTCATTGATCGTTACCTTTTGAGATCCGGTTAAAGCAGCCTGTGATACAGGGGGTATTTTCCAGTTTATATTTAATGTTGGAATAAAAGCCTTATCAACTGATAATACGGTCATCCCTATATCTTCATTCCTGGGCTTGTCGTGCATAAAAAACATATCATAGCCTTTATACATGGGGTAATGGGCTGTTGCAACCTGGTTTACCCCTGCCAATGACCCGACGTCACTTTTAAAACTTTGATATTGTTTTCCAAAATTGCTGCTGATTGGCACCATGACCACATTTTCGCGGTTAAGCCCCGTGTCCGTATGTCTGAAATAATATAGTTGCCTGTCGATTATTATCCCGCAAATAATCAACCCTACGGAAATTGCAAACTGAAAGGTTGTAAACACTTTACGAACTGTTACGCCCCCGCTTTGTTTACTCATTTTTCCTTTAAGCGTAATTACAGGTTTAAAAGCGGATAAAACCACAGAAGGATAACTACCTGAAATTAATATAGTTAACAGCAACAACCCAAATAAGAATAACAGTACGGGGGTGCTATATAAAAATGATGTGTCGATGTTTAAATGCAGGGCATTAAAAAACCACGATTTAAGTGAGTAACATAAAATATAGCCCAGTGTAAACGATAAACAAGCAAAAAAGGCCGACTCTACGTAAAATTGCATAGCTATTGACGCCCGGCTTGCACCGTTAACTTTTCTTACGCCAACTTCTTTTGCTCTTAAAGTTGAACGGGCAGTTGAAAGGCTCATGTAATTAACCAAAGCCAACAACAAGATCAGACCGGCAACGAGGGGGAATATTTTAAGATATTTAACATTTGACGAATCTCCAAAATTGGCATTAAGGTGTACATCCGGTAATGCGGTGAGTTGCAGCAGATCTTTGCCGCCAGCGGAGTTGCTTTTTATCAGTGCCTGAATTGAACGTTGTACCCGCATAGAATCTTGCGGATGTTTTAAAAGTAAATAGGTTGTAAACGCCCCACCCTGAATATATTCTGATTTTAAAAAAGGTGCAGCTTCCGGCATCATTTTTAAACTGGCGTTTGAAGCCAGAAAATTAAACTCAATACTCGAATTTGAAGGCATACGCTCTGCAACACCGGTAATTGTATATATATAAGAACGTTCAGTTTTAATTTTCAGCGTTTTACCTATCGGATTTTGGCCGCCAAAATATTTTTTAGCCATATCCTGCGAGATGACAAGCGAAAATGGTTTAGTAAGTACAGTTGAGGGACTGCCAGACAACAACTTAAAAGAAAAAAAATTAAAAAAATCCGCATCGGCAAACAACATTTTACCCTCAGAAAAGTGGGTGCTTGTTTCTAAAGGAGCCTCAACAATTACATCTTTAAAAACTTTCCGGGTACGCATATAACCGACAACATCCGGTGCGCCTTGTTGTATCATTGGACCACTCACATAACTTGTATATTCCATTATCATTTTCTGGCTGCCAAGTTGTATATGATCATTTAGCGTAAAAATGCGATCAGCGTTTTTATGAAAACGGTCGTAACTCATTTCATGGGCCACATACATCATTATCATCATACAAACAGCTAAGCCCGCGGCCAGTCCGGAAATGTTGATTATACTATACAGTTTCTGGTTTGTAAGGTTTCGCCAGGCGATTTTTATATAGTTTAATATCATGGGGAGCAATTATTGATTTAGTGAATTATAGAATTATTGATTTGCATCGCGTCATTAGGTCATTTTTTTGTCTGAATCAGAATTTACAGAATTTAAGAATTATCAGAATTGAACCGTTTAACATTCTGTAAATTCTTAAATTCTGTAAATTCCGATTCAAACAGTTACTCACTCCTTAAACTTTTCACCGGGTTAGCAAGCGCCGACCGAACTGACTGAAAACTAACAGTTATTATCGCAATAATTAAAGCAATTGCGCCTGCAGCAAAAAAGATCCACCAGCCCGCGTTGATGCGATACACGAATGTTTGCAGCCATTTTTGCATAAACCACCAGGCAACCGGTGTAATTATAGCAACCGATATCAGCACGAGGTAAATAAATTCCCTGCCCATTAATGCAGTCAACTGAACAACATTTGCTCCAAGTACTTTGCGTACACCAATTTCTTTGGTGCGCCGGCGGGTAAAAAATGCCGTAAGCGCAAACAGCCCCGTTACCGATATGGTAATAGCGATGAGGCCAAAAAATGTGATAACTGTTTGCAGTCTGCTGTAAGAAATGAAAAGCTGGCGAAAATTTTCGTCGACAAACGAATACCTGAGCGGGAAGGCGGGTTCGATCTTTTTCCACGCTGCGTTTATATCAACTATGGATCGTTGAACATGGCCACTGCTCAGCTTAACTAATATGGCGCCCCCCGATTGAAACATGCACGCTTTTTGGCCGATAGTAAACACCACCGGCTGAATGCCGCTCTCATAGCCCTGTACATTAAAATCTTTTACCACACCGACAATCTGCATCGGGATGCTATCGCAATAAGGGAAGGTAATAGTTTTACCAACCGGATCGGTTAAATTCAATTTTTCTGCAGCCGATTCATTGATAACCACCGTCCGGGTATTTTGATCCGGCAGATCATCTGTAAAATAACGACCCTTCATTAGGCCGATGTTCAGTGTTTTGAAATAATCGGTACTCACTTTTACCGAAGACATGCGGTATATTTTTCCTGAATATTTAAAACCTATGGTTGATGTGTCGGTAAATAAATTATCGCCGGGCACCTTGGTTGTTTTTGAAACGTACGAAACGCCGGGTACGGTAAGCAGGATATTCCGGGTATTGGCAAAATTATTTTCGCTGGTTGCCTGCGTTGTCTGTATCCTCATCACCTGCCCGCCCGAAAAGCCCTTGTCCTTATGCTCCATAAAGTTCAGCTGGCTTTTTATAACGATAATGGCTGTGATGAAAAACACGGATACCATAAACTGGACCACAATAAGACTATTGCGGAATAACCGCCCCTTGTTACCGCTGGAATAATTTCCTTTAAGCACCTTTACGGCATTGAAGCGCGACAAGTAAACAGATGGATACAATCCGGAAAGTAACACTACAAAAAACAAGCAGGCTGCAATTTGCCATATAATTGAAATTGCACTGTTTTGCTGCCAAAAGACAAGGGAAATATTAAAAGAATGGTTAATATAAGGCAATGCAAAATTCAATAACAGAATGGCAAATATCAGGCTGATAAAACATTGCAGCCCGGTTTCCAGCATAAACTGAATAACCAATTGCCTGCGTCCGGAGCCCATAACCTTGCGGATACCTACCTCTTTAGCCCGGCCGATTGATTTGGCGATAGCCATATTGCTAAAGTTAATGGAACCGGCCAGCAACAATAAGACTGCCAGGGTAAGTAAAACTGAAACTGTTGCGAAATTACTGCTGCCGTGCTTAGGGAAATTATGGATCCGCGGCACCACGTCAACAAATAGTGCGGTTTTTGGTCCGGCTTTTACATAAGCTTCAAACGATCTATTGGCTTTCTTTAACCGTCCGTCGTAATATAAACGGTTAATCGCCGCCTCAATAACGGCATCCGGTTCCGGGTGTTTTATTTTTATATAGGTTTGAAATGAATAGTTCCCCCAATGATTATTTTGCTTTCCCCAGGGATCGCGCATCAGCATCTTAACAGGCATATGCCCCGGGCCCTTAGGTTCAAGCATTACCCCGGTTACTACACAGTCAATAGCGTTAAATACTTTTAACGGTTTACCAATTGGGTCGGTTTCGCCAAATAGTTTGTGGCTCAACTCCTCAGTTATTACTGCGGCATTAGGTGTGTTAAGCGCGGTTGCAACATTGCCCTTTGATAATTCATAGGGAAAAACCTTAAAAAAGGAAGAATCGACGGTGACTACATCTTTTTGATAAATCTTATTGTCGCCTGCGCTGAGCAGCATTTCAAAATCACCCGATGATTGCAATGATGTGGCGGCTTCAGCATCAGGGTATTTTTGGGCTATGAAGCCCGCCAGCGGTGCAGGTGTTGTATTTAGAAAATCTTCGTTTTCCTTCAACGAAACTTTATAAACTTTATTTAGCTCCGGGCTCCATTTATCATAACTCAATTCATAGTTAAGATACAACAATATTATTATAAAGCTCGACAGGCCGGCAGCCAGTCCCAGAATGTTTATTATGCTGAAAGAAACACTTCCCGCTGTATTCCGCCAGGCGGTTTTTAAA
>JBIOHE010000122.1:0-11541 GCA_044448725.1 Sphingobacteriales bacterium
AAGGAACCCTTAAGTAAACGACATTGATTCACCACTCACTAATATAGTTTCCCGCATCAATAACGGCTTTTTTATCAAGCGGGTCATATTCAGGAATATGTCCCAATAATTCAAGCCCCGAATGTTCTAAAATAAATTCTTTTGAATAAATATCCTTAATGCCATTAAAAACGATCCCTTTTATCGGGATATGTTCCTTTTTTAAAGCATAGATCGATAATAATGTGTGGTTGATACTGCCTAAATAATTTTGCGAAACCAAAATCACTTCCGCGCCTAATTGCCTGATCAGGCCGATCATTAAAAAGCTGTTGTTTAAAGGGACCATCAGGCCACCGGCGCCTTCAATAATTAAAGTATTGTTTGTTGAAGGAAGAATTATTTTTTCCGGATCGATGTTCACGCCGTCAATAGCGGCAGATTTATGCGGTGAGAAGGGTTGCGACAGCCTGTAAGCTTCCGGGTGAAAATAAGAGGTGGTATTTGTTACCAGGCTTTGAACTTTATCGGTGTCGCTCCACTCAAGGTCGCCTGATTGAATGGGTTTCCAATAATCAGCCTTTAGTTTTTCAACTAACACCGCAGATACGATTGTCTTGCCTATCCCGGTGCCAATTCCGGTTACAAAAATGGGTTTATTCAGCATCCAAAAATTTATTTATCGTATCGTTTAGTAATATTATCTCTTCTTCGGTATTAAAGGAATGCAGGCATATCCTGATCCTTTCACTTCCGGCCGGCACAGTTGGACTCAGAATAGGCCGCACATCCAGACCATTATCCTGCAAAAGCATAGCCAGTTTTTTAGCTTTTTCATTGCTTCTTAAAATAATGCATTGAATGGCACTGTCGCTATCTATTAAGGGGTATGCAGCGCTATTTTTAATTTTTTGTTTGAACAGGCTGATATTATTCCGCAGTAATGCTATGTCATCCGTTGATTGCTGCAATAACTGATAGGCCATTTTTACAGTAGCAACCTGGTGATACGGCGCCGCTGTGGTATAAATAAACGACCGGGCAAAGTTCACCAGGTAATCTTTTAATAAATTACTGCCCAATACTATTGCACCGTGGCAACCCAATGCTTTCCCGAAAGTTACAACCCTGGCAAAAATACGGTTTTGGAGGCGGCTGTCAATCAGCCCAAAGCCATACAGGCCAACGGCATGTGCCTCATCAACAATTAAATGGGCGTTATACTTATCTGTCAGTGTTAATATTTGTTCAATGGGAGGCGTATCTCCATCCATAGAGTAAACGCTTTCGATAGCCACATAACAATTTCCCTTTGCTTGCTGTAATTTACCCTCAAGGCTTTGCAGGTCGTTGTGTTTAAATATGTAACGGTTTGCATAACTTAAGCGCGCCCCGTCGATTATAGAAGCATGGATCAGTTCATCAGTAATAATAGTATCGCCACGCTGCGGGAGCGATGAAAATAAACCAAGGTTGGCATTGTAACCCGAATTAAACATCAGCCCCGCCTCGCTTTTATGGAGAGCAGCTATTTGTTTTTCAAGGTCTTCGGCAAAAGTTGAGTTACCGGCTAACAGCCTTGAGCCGCCGGAGCCATTTGCTATTAAGCCGCTACCGTTTATTTCAGCATCAATCTTACTTTTTAATGTAAGCGAACGGGCAAAACCAAGGTAATCGTTGGAACAGAAATCAACCAGATTATTTTCCGGTTTTAATGTTCTGTAATTACCGGCTGTATGCCTTTCTTCCAGTTTACCTTTAATAAATATTTCCGGGGACTTCAATTTTATAATTTTGGCTAAAATAAAGAAAGCGCCCCGGTTTATCAGAGCGCTTGCTTAAAAATTATATCAGCATGGCAGAACTAATTACCTCCGCTGCCGCCCTGCATCATTCTGGCGCGTCGCTCAACCTGTATTTTTTGATAGGCAGCTGCCTGGTCAGGAGTTAAAATTGCTTTGATTTTATCGTTTGTGGCCTCCATTAAAGGACGCATAGCCTGCATCATCGCATCCCTGTCGCCATTTGCCGCAGTTCTAATGCTGTCCCTTTTAGTGTTTTGGGCAGTATAGATAGCAGTGATCTTAGCTGTCTGATCGTCGGTAAGCTTAAGTTGGGTTTGCAGTTGTTTTGCCCGGTCTGCCGGACTCATCCTCATCATACCACCCTGCGCGCGGCTGATAGCTGTAATCCCCAAAAGGAAACAGCATAATAACATAATCTTTCTCATCGTTTTAGTTTTTTATTGTTTGATAAAGATAAGCCCTTGAGGTTTAATAATGTTGATGTAACTTAATTGTTGCTTTGGGGGGATTGGTTGATTGGGTTGAATAAGTTGATTGAGTTGGATTAGGTTGATTAAGTTGAGCAATCAAGGCCAACCACCCAACTAAATTAACTAATTCAACCAACTCAACTCAATTCGGTTTCAGATCTGAAATCGACCGCTGCATCTGGGCCATCATACTCGTTAAGCTTTCTAAAGTGGGCTCTGGGGTTGGTATCGGCAGGTGTGTTGAAATATAGGCTTTGGCTTTCCATATCTCTAATATATCTTCGCCGCTGATTTCGTAAGGTTCATAAACCGGGTTGTCAGATATCAGCTTTAGTTTTTTATTTTCCCTGTATTTATTGCCGATGCGTTTGTAAACCACGCCTTCAGTTTTTGATATTACTACATAAGTTTCACCTGTTTTTACATCAGCCCAGTTTTCAACATACTCGCCTATAATAATAGTGCCCGAAACAAGGGGCAGCATGGAGTCGCCTTTTATCTCAAAAGCCCGGTAAGTGCCCTGTTTAAACATCGGCAGGTAGAATTTTGGCAATTGGGCCACATATTCAGGATCGGCATAACCGTTTAAATAGCCTGCGCTGGCTTTTAAAGGCACCAGTTCAATGTTTTCATTATCATCCTTGTCAACCGAAATGCTTAATACACGCAGGTTGGCGGGGTTGCCTTTTGGCTTGGGCGCCCATTTTTCATTGATAACTTCGTTAATAAAGTCATCAATGGAGACATCAAAATACAATGCTATTTTTGTTAGTAATTCATACTTCGGATCAGCTCGTTCTTCCTCATAAGCGCCTACAAGTGATCTTTTTATGCCTACTGCATCAGCAAACTGCTGTTGGGTAAGGCCTTTCTTTTTACGGAGAAATTTAATATTTGAAGGAATATTTGACATAAAATTTGGAATTGCTAAAATAATTAGTAATTTTATGCTCATAAAGTTAGTAATTATTTTTTAACCAGCAAAATTTATTATCAAATGAAACGATTTATTTATATCATCACCGACAGAAACCGTAATAATTTACATGTAGGCTTATGTTCAGACCTGCTAAAAACCCTTGATTTTTACCGCCAGATGCCCACCTTATTTTTCGACAGCGCGCAACATCTTAACCGCCTGGTTTATTTTGAGGAGATAAATACCGAAGAACAGGCAATGGAAAGGTTTAAAACCGTGAGTACCTATACAAGGCCCCAAAAAGAAAAAATGATCAGACCTGTTAACCCTGACTGGGTAGATCTGACCATTGGTTTAAATTTTGAAAGCGGTATAAGGCCGAGGCCGCAGATGCGCCCGTCGCTTAGTTCAAGAAAGGCCTTTACTTTTTAATGAATTTTAATGCGCCGGAGTTCATGCAATATCTTTTTCCGCCACGATCTGAAGGCCCGTCATCAAAAACATGGCCCAGGTGCAGGCCTGTGCTGCGTTCAATTACTTCATCGCGTGTCATGCCATCGCTGTTGTCGGTCACAATTTCAATTTTTTTAGGATCAACCGGTTTTACAAAACTCGGCCATCCGGTACCGCTGTCATATTTATCGTCCGATGTAAATAATACTTCCCCGGTAGCAGCGCTTACATAAACGCCTTTTTCGTGATTGTTATAATAAGCGTTCTGAAACGGCGGTTCGGTGCCGCTTTCAACCATGATGTAATATTGATTGGATGTAAGGATTTTTTTCCACTCCAAAGGGGCCTTACTCATTTTCCTTTTAGGGTCGTACTTCTTCAACTGCTGACCGCTGCTTTGCTGACATCCCAGGGCGGTAACCAGACACATGGCTATCATTGCCAAAATTGATTTTTTCATTATTTAATTTTTTTAGTTAGACGCAGGGAGCTGTTTTACCTTACAAAAATAATTACGAAATAATTTAATGACAGGTTTTTCGCCGAAAGGGGCTTTGTTTATATAGCCCTTGGTTTCGGTACCAGTACCGCGTTTACTATATGCAGGAGGCCATTGCTTTGCTGGATATCAAATTTGCTGATTACACTTTCCCCGCCATTTTCATCAATTAAAACAATATTACGGTTGGTATCTATCTTTGCAGTAAGCCTGCTGCCGGCAATGGTTGTAAAAGTAGCCTGCCCGTTATTCGAATTGATTTTTCTTTGAATATCTCTTGCGCTCAGCCTGCCCGCTATGGCATGATAGGTCAGCAAATAATTCAAATCAAACTTGTGACCTGGTTTTAAAAGAGTATCAAGCGCACCGGCCGGCAATTTATCAAATGCCTGGTTTGTGGGTGCAAAAACCGTGATGGGGCCCTTGCTTTTAAATGTTTCGGTTAAACCGGCGTTTTCAATAGCATTAATGAGTACTGTATATTCTTGTGACAAGGCCATGTTTTCGATAATATCATTTGATGATATCATCGCCGCGCCGTCAACTATCTTAATTTTTCCCCATTTTGCTTTTACTGAATCATCCACAGGATTTATCGTGGTTGCTTTTTGTGCAAATAAAACAAAGCTGCTTAAAATCAGTAAAATAAAAACGGTCCATTTTTTCATGAGTGCAAAACTAAATAAAAACAATTACCGATAGGACAATTGAGCAACGGAATAGTTTATTGGAAGTCAAAATATTGTAACATTTATCATTACCAACCCGGCGTAAACCCTAAGCCAAATACGGGCCTTGCAATATCCGTACGATTGAAAGGCCAGGCCAGGTAAGGTTCCAAAATAAAAGCCCCAAACACATTTACCCTGACGGATATACCTGCGCTTGTTGCCGGAATTCTTGAATAAATGGGAGTGACTTCCTGAACACCGTTTTTATTAAGGACAGGCCTTCCATTGGCATCAAGAACCGGCCTGAATGATAAAAGCGTTGGATTTGTTTTAAACTCTACCTTATCTCCAGCGTTCCAGGCTAAACCTGCATCAAAAAACAGGTTAAGTTCTGTAAAGAGCACTTTTGATTTAAATTGTGACAGCCTTTCGGGACCGGTAAAAGGTAAGCGGATTTCAAAATTTGCCACAGCAATACGGTTACCCGATAACTCATCAATGGTAAACCCATTTGTCGGGGTCTTACCGTTATTGTTATAAAAAGTTTGCGCTTCGTATCCCCGTATTAAAAAAGGGTATCCAAGGTACAGCTGGGGCAGGTTTCCGGTGTTCCCAAAGCGCCCGTAACCCTCCAGGCGGGCAGCAAAAGTAACAGGGGCGGCGCGTATATACTCCCGCAGGTCGATGGTTGGCGCAAAAAACTGGTAGGTGCCAAAATCATACTCAGCCTGCAGGCGGTAACGATAGCCATCGAGGGGAGAAGCCACACCGAAATGAGAATTGTCGCCAACCAAGGCCGTATTTATATTATAAAGCGTAAATGGCGTTAAAATAAAGCCATTATTGGTGCCTGATGAATTATAAACTGAATTTGGTATATGCGTATGGGTATAGTTGATTGCATTGCCAAGTGAATCAAGCGTGGTTGTGTAACGGTCAACCCTGTAGTAATAGGTGGCTGCACCTGTGCCAAACTCAACCCGCGTTTTTTTAGTAATAGGGAAGGAGGTAAATAGCGAAAGCTGGTCCTGGAAGATGCGGATCAGGTCGAAGTTTTGAGCGACGGTTGAACCCGAGGGCACCACACTATAGTTGGCAGTTTGAAACGGGATATGCGAAATACTGGCTCCAAAATTCCACCTGCCTTCTTGTTTTATATAAGTGAACTGGCCCCCAATATCATAGATTTCTCCGTTTATGGCAACGCCAGCGTATAGCTGGTTACGGCCTAAAATATCGCTGAATACACCCTGCACCCCGCTTGATAAACCCGCCCCAAACTGGCTCACCGAAGCGCCAACACCGCTGCTTGCCAGGTAATCGAGTTTAAACATTGGTTTATAAGGCACATTTTTTACAGAATCGAACGGTATTTTGGGATAGGCGAGGAAGTTGTTCAGGTTAGCGTTGATGAGATCGACCCCGACAGCGCGCGCTGGCGGCAGTATGCCTGGTGTAGCATTAAAAATCACGCCGTCGTCAACTGTTTTAGCAGTAAAATCGGATGCTTTTGCATCATAAAGCACATATTTTTGGGCGCGGTAATACGAGTAAATAATATCGTCGTTTGCTGATATACTAAGGGCGGGGGAGTATTCCGTAATGCCGCTGACGCCGGTAAACAAATCAGTCATTTGTTCCACTTTTCCGGTAACGGGGGTATAACGGTACATGTTGCGGAAACCATCCCGGTTTGACAGGAAATATATTTGCGTACCATCTGACGAATATTGCGGGTTCAGATTGTTTGCCCCGTTAAATACTTTTATGTCGGTGATTTTTCCGGTTGCGAGGTCCAGTTCGGCAAGGTTAAAAGTTATATCCTGGGATAATGACTGATCGTAAGTAGTGCGGTCACTCGAAAATATAATCTTTTTACCATCCCTCGAAAAACTCGGCTGGTAATCTGAATATTTATCGTTGGTTAATTGTCTTACTTGTTTGCTGTCGAAATTGTATAAATATAAATCACCCTGACCTTCAGACATACCCTGGAATACCATGTTTTTCCCATCGGGAGACCATGATAAATTGCTGAATTGCTCTGCCTTCCCCATCGCAACATCATCAAGAATACTGCCGGACGCTACATCAACCACCAGCATACGGTTACGGCCTTTATTAAACACGCTGAAAGCAAAGCGTTTACTATCCGGTGACCAGGCTCCTGCCGATTCGATAAAGTTAAACTCGTCAATATGTGTATTGAAAGTTTTGCTGGTGAGCTTTCGCAATACCCGGCCCGTTCTGGCATCAGCCAGAAACAGATCGACGGTAAACAGGTTTTTTTCGGATAAAAATGCCAGGTATTTGCCGTCCGGGCTTACCGAGGGGGCAAGGTTTAATTTGCCGGCGTTTTTGTCATCAATGATCCTTTGGCCAACCGGAACCTGGATAGTGTCTTTTAAGAAAGGTTTATAGGTGGTTTCAATTGCATTTTTCCAGAGATTGGATAATGTTTTTTCATCGTACCCAAACGTGCGCCTGATACCATACTGAAGCCCGAAACGCGCTGTGTTCTTAAAGAAAGGGACAATGACTGTATCGCCATAAGTTGAGCCGATAAACGACCAAAAAGCCTCGCCATAGCGGTATGGGAAATATTTATTACTTTCGGTAAGCGCTTTTACGGTAGGGATATCGTGATTTAAATAAGCGTCGCGCATCCACATGGCGGTATAGGAGTCTTTTTTACCGAGGGAAAGGTATTCGGCCATACCTTCAATCATCCAAAGCGGCAGGTTATTCAGATTTTCATAGTTGGATGGATCTTTGCCAAGTAAAAGGTGGTATTGAAAAGCATGGACCAGTTCGTGGCCTATAACGTGCCTGGTCATCTGGTTGGTTTCCATAACGGGCATTACCACCCTGTTTTTCAGCCCTTCGGTAACGCCGCCGGTACCCACGTCAATCTCCCCGTCAATCGCAGTAGTTTGCTGAAAATCGGGATGGTTTGCGTAAAGGATTATCGGGTTGGGCTTATTAAAAGTGTCCCTGAAAACCTGCTGGTGCAGGGTGTACCAAATTTCGCTTTCCCGGGCAAAACGTTTTATCATGCTATCATTTTTCAAATAATAATAGATCTCGAAGTGAGGCGTATGATAAACCCTGAAATTCAGTTTTTTATAACGCACCTTGTTTTGTCCGAAGTACTGCGCTTTCGTTTTCAGGCTTATAAACAATAAACTGAAAATGAAAACAGGTATAAATAAATATCTTTTCGTTTTTATAAGTGCGGGGCAATGTTTATTCATATAACGATTGAATAATTTATTTAATAGAATCCGGCCGTAACTTAGCCGAATCAGCCGGCATCCATGAGGTATCCGTCGCTACCGAATCTGTATCAATACGCGGCGACGGGCAATCGTAAGATTTCGTGATCTTTACCCATGGTTTCGGGAACAATCCGTAAGTATAACCTGATTTTGGATCGGCATAAACCTTTTGCATAAAGGCCCCGAAAATAGGCAGCCCGGTATGCGAGCCTTCGCCGGTTTCGGAGCTGGTAAAATGAACACTACGGTCATCCGCGCCTACCCAAACACCGGTCACAAGGTCTTTGGTGATGCCCATATACCATCCGTCCACATAGTTGGACGAGGTACCTGTTTTACCGCCGATCTGGTTGTCTTTTTTCCATAAGCCGGGGTATTCCCAAAGCGCCTGGGATGTACCGCCGGGTTCATCCATACCGCCCCTGAACATGTACAGCATTAACCACGCGGTTTCTTCACTGATCACCTGTTCTTCGTTGACGGTAAACTCCTTTAATACATTTCCTTCCTGGTCGGTGATTTTTGTTACCAGCAGGGGATCAATTTTTTTGCCTTTGTTTAAAAAAGTACTGTAGGCCCGTACCATTTCATAAACCGACACGTCATTTGAACCCAATGATACCGAAGGTACAGATTTTAAAGGGCTTTCAATACCGCATTTATGGGCGTATTGAACAATCTTGTCCCACCCAACCTTTTCGGTTAATTGCGCGGTAATGGAGTTTATAGAAGCTCCCATAGCCCAGCGCAGCGACATTTCCTGGCCTGTAAATCTAAATGTTGCATTTTTAGGTTCCCAAACCTGCGGCTTGCCTCCATCTGTGTATTTAATGGATACAAATTGATCGGTAAATTTATCGCAGGGCGTATAGCCATTATCCAATGCCGTCAGGTAGGCAAATGGTTTAAATGTTGAGCCCGCTTGTCTTTTTGCCTGGTTTACGTGGTCGTAATTAAAATGACGGTGGTCAATCCCGCCAACCCATACTTTTATTTTTCCTGTTGATGGCTCAATGGTCATCATGCCGGTATTTAAAATGCGGGTGTAATACCTGATGGAATCGGCGCTCGAAAATGTTGTATCCTTGTCACCTTTCCAGGTAAATACCGTCATCCGCTTTTTCTTTTCAAAATATTGATTGATGAGGGCGGTGTTATAATTGTATTTTTTTTGCAGTAACGCATAAACCGGTAAATGCTGTTCCGCTTTTAGCAGAAAATCCTTTATTTCGTCGCCGTTTGAATCGCGCCAGGGGTTCTTTTTACCCCACAGATCATCAAAACGTTTTTGGAGCATTTTCATTTTTTCGGCAACAGCCTCTTCGGCATACCGCTGCAGGCGCGGGTCAATGGTGGTGTATATTTTCAAGCCGTCCTGATACAGGTCATAATCATTATCCTTACACCATTTTTTCAGCCATCTTTCTACCGCATCACGCAGGTACGAGCCTTCCTGACCCTGGTTATCTACATAACTTAAATCAAGTTTAATTGGTGTTTTAGCACTTTCATCGTAATCTGCCTTACTTAATGCGCCATATTTTACCATTTGCCCCAGTACGATGTTACGCCGTTCCATGGACCGTTCAGGGTTATTTATGGGATTATAGGTTGAAGTCGCTTTTAACATCCCGATAAGTGTAGCCGCCTCTGCAGGGCTAACTTTATCAGGTGTTTTATTGAAAAACTTTAATGAAGCTGTTTTAATACCGAAGGAATTATTCCCGAAGGGTACCGTGTTCAAATACAAGGTAAGTATTTCATCTTTGGAATAAACATGTTCAATTTTAAACGCAGTTAGCCATTCTTTACATTTATAAACCATGGTCCTTATAAAGGGTATGTGTTTAATTAAGCCCTGTGATTTCTTTTTGCGGGTCTCGAACAGGTTTTTTGCTAACTGCTGTGTAATGGTGCTGCCTCCGCGCCTGTCGCCTTTAGCGGTGGAAAGCATACTGGTAAAAAATGAATAAAAATCAACGCCGTTATGTTTGTAAAACCGTACATCTTCGGTTGCCACCAGGGCATTGATGATATTGGGCGATATTTGTTTAAACTCAACGGGCGAGCGGTTCTCCCTGAAATAGCGGCCTATCAGGGTACCATCGGCATAATATACCTCTGAAGACAAGGATAGGGCTGGGTTTTTAATATCCTGCATATCAGGAGAATAACCAAAAAGCCACAGGAAATTCAGCTCAATCGAACAGAAAAAGATGATGACAGCATAGATGAATATGAGGGAATACCTTAAATACTTGTTTTTTATTCGTCGGAACATGCGGGTAAAGATGTAAAATTATGGCCCTAAATAAAAGTCTGTTTAACAAAAATTAACAACGCAATTTTAACAGGTAAATTTTAAGTTAACTTAGCATTATTAAAAATTGTTTCGATGAAAGACATAATTAATGAATTTAAAATAACTAATCGTGAAAAATTTTCACTTGAAGATTTTGATACCGCTTTTTCTGCTGATCTGAAAAAGGAAGATTCGGAAGCCATTCTGGAAGGCCTGATCAAGCAAATTTCGGAATTACAGGAGGCATTATATGCAGATAAGCGGTATGCACTGCTTATTTTATTCCAGGCGATGGATGCGGCGGGTAAAGATGGCGCGATAGCCCATTCCTTATCGGGTTTAAACCCGCAGGGCTGCGAAGTGTTTAGTTTTAAGCAGCCCAGCGCCGAAGAACTTGACCATGATTTTTTATGGCGGCACTACAAAGCATTGCCGGAATTTGGAAGGATCGGGATACATAACCGCTCGCATTATGAAAATGTGCTGGTAACAAAAGTGCATCCCGAATTATTATTGAATGAAAAGCTTCCGGGTGTTAACAGTATTAAAGATGTCGATAAAAAGTTTTGGGAACATCGTTATGAAAGTATCCGTTCGGTTGAAAAGCATCTTACGAAGAACGGCACGGTTATCATTAAATTTTTTCTGCACCTGTCGAAAGATGAACAAAAAGAACGCTTTTTAAAAAGGATTGATAACCTTGATAAAAACTGGAAGTTTTCGGTAGCAGATATCCGTGAGCGTGAATTTTGGGATGATTATATGGATGCTTATGAAAAAGCAATAAAGGAAACCGCAACAGAACATTGTCCCTGGTATGTGCTCCCGGCTGATAAAAAATGGTTTACCCGGATTGCAATATCTTCCATTATATTAGATACATTGAAAAGCTTAAAACTGGAGTACCCCGTTTTGCCGAAGGCGGAAAAAGATAAGCTGGTGGAAGCGAAGAAGACGTTGCTGAAGGGGTGATTGTTGTAAGAGTAATTGTTGTAAGGTTGGAATGTTGCAAGGTTGTAATGTTGGAGGGTGTAAAATAAACTGTGTCAGTTAAAAATCAAAGAAGGATTTTTAACTTTAAGACGCAGAAAAATGAAACAGCAAGAATCGATTGACTACGAGTTAATCAAAAAGCAAGCCCTTGAGCAATTTCGTTCGGGCAAAA
>JBIOHE010000123.1:0-11531 GCA_044448725.1 Sphingobacteriales bacterium
TAATACGGCAGGTCAAGCGTCTTTAAAATATTGGGTGTTAACTAAAGAATAAAAAACAATTCCGAAATCCGAAATAAAAACACATGGCAACCCAGCTTAAAAATTTATCTGATTTTTCTGCTACTGAGGTCCCTTCGGCGGCGCCCTATCATTTTGGAATTGTGGTAGCC
Organism: Sphingobacteriales bacterium; assembly: GCA_044448725.1. GTDB lineage: Bacteria > Bacteroidota > Bacteroidia > Sphingobacteriales > Sphingobacteriaceae > Mucilaginibacter. The sequence continues at coordinate 171 of JBIOHE010000123.1, forward strand.
GAATGGAATGCGGTTATAACAAATGCGCTTTTGAGCGGAGCCATTGAAAGCCTTGAAGCGCATGGCACTTTAAAAGAAAATATTTATACTTACGCCGTACCCGGGAGCTTTGAATTAACATCCGGCGCTGATTTGTTATTAAAAAAGTGTAAATTAGATGCGGTTATTTGTTTGGGCTGTGTAATACAGGGTGAAACACGGCATTTTGATTTTATTTGTAATGCAGTGGCAAATGGCATCAGCAATGTTGCTATAAAATATTCAAAACCTGTTATATTTGGCGTGTTAACAACAGATAACCAGCAGCAGGCTGAAGACCGTGCAGGTGGGAAACATGGAAATAAAGGTGTTGAAGCTGCTGTTACAGCCATAAAAATGGCTTATCTTGCTGAAACATTAAATAGCTGATTTTCGTTTAAATACACAGGTAACATAAAATGAAAAAAGTAATTTATATCGCTCTGATCGCTTTGGCATTGGGAACATTGGCTTCCTGCTCAAATAAACTGTGCCCCGCTTACGGATCGTATCCTAAGACAGGTCGTTAACAGTTAAATGTCATATTTTAACATTTGCTTAAAACCGTCAGCAGTTTTCCGTTGATTTGCGCTTTTTAAGCATACTGCACAATATTTAGTATTTATGAACTGGACTTCGCTGGAATCAGCCGATCAAATTACTGACATTAAACGCCGCGCAGGTTATAGCATAATTTTTAAACACAGCACCCGCTGCTCCATCAGCATGATGGTAAAAAAGCGCGTGGAACTCGATTGGGATAAATTGCCCGAAAATTTACCGCTTTACTTTTTAGACCTCATAAAATACCGCGAACTTTCAAACCTCGTGTCAACCGCTTTTGATGTTTATCACGAATCGCCGCAATTATTAGTGATAAAAGACGGAGAATGTGTGCTTGATCTTTCGCATGGGCAGGTATGCCTGGAAGTAGCTATGTCGGTAATTGGAGAAGTAGCTGAAAGCTGAAAGTACAAAGCTGAAAGCTCTTTTTAGGCTTTGGACTTTTAGCTTTCTGCTTTTAGCTTTAACCTTTCACCTCCACTTCCCATCCAAAATCAACTGTTTTTTTCAAATCTTCGTGCAGGCTGAAAAAAACAGGGCAGGTAAGGGCCGAGCGTTCCAAAAGCAATTGCTCTTTTTCAGTGTATTGTTTAGGAAATTTAAAACTGATTACAATTTCAGCCACACGTCTTGGATCAGCAGCCATAATTTTAGTTACCGAACATTTGGTGTTATCTATATCAATATTGCTGGAACGGGCCTTTATGCCCATAATAGTAAGCATACAGCTTGCCAGCGATGCTGCTAATAAATCTGTTGGCGAAAAAGCTTCGCCTTTACCCTGATTATCAACGGGTGCGTCAGTAATGATTTTTGTGCCCGATTGCAGGTGGGTTGCTTCGGTCCTTAATCCGCCTAAATAGGTAGTTTCAATAGTTGCCATGGTGTTATTGTATGATGACAAATCTAAAGGTAAATTTTAATTTCATAAGCATTCATCTTTGTTTTTTGATTTACGTTTTACATTTCATCAAAAGTGTTCAAAAAACCTGTTGTTAGGTACCAGGTTAAAGCCTGGGTTACATTACATTTGCTATATGAAACATATATTTTTTGCCCTGATACTTACCTTTAATTTTTTTTCGCTGCATTCCCGGTCTGTTTTGCCGGATGAAAAAACTATTGCTGCAGGCAATCAGCCGCAGGTCAGCACAGATAATAAAGGTATTGTACGGGTAGTATTCGGACGTGAGGACAAAATATTTTGCACTACATCCCTTGATAAAGGAGAAACCTTTTCGAATCCGGTGCTGGTAGCAACGGTGCCTAAAATGCATTTGGGCATGTCACGCGGACCCCAGTTAACAAGCTCTGTTAACTATTCAGTTATTACTGCCCAGGATGAAGCCGGAAATATTCATTGGTATAAGCTTAGCCATTCATCCGGTCAATGGGAAAGCATGGGCATTGTAAATGACCTTAAAGGATCAGCGCCGGAAGGTTTAATGGGCATTGCATCTGATAAAAAGGACCATTTTTATGCTGTTTGGCTGGATATCCGGGCAGGTGGCGGCAATAATATATATTTCTGTTCGCTATCAAACAAAACCTTTCACTGGTCAAAAAATCGATTGGTTTACCGCTCGCCTGATAAGCTGGTATGCGGGTGTTGTAAACCAAATATTGCTGTTCAGGGTTCGGAAGTTGCCATTATGTTCAGGAATTGGTTAAATGGATCGAGAGACCTGTACCTGTTAAAATCTCAGGATAGCGGCGCTACATTCGCTGAAGCCCAAAAATTAGGCATAGACACCTGGAAACTGAACGGGTGCCCGATGGATGGCGGAGGACTTTCTATTGATGCTTCAAATGTTATCCGCACAACCTGGCAACGGAAAGGCATGGTATATTTTTGCCAGCCTGGTCAAAATGAGGTCAATATCGGAAATGGAAGAAACTGCGCTATTTCGGTCGGCGGGCTCAACACGGTATTGACCTTCGATGATAAGGATACTGTTAAAGAGATAAACCTCAAAACCCATAATCGGACCGCTGTTGGAAACGGCTCATTTATAAAATCAGTTGTATTACCTGATAACAGGGTGCTTTGTGTATGGGAACAGGATAATAAAATAAAATTTAGAAAGGTTTGAGAAGAAAAAAAGAAATGACGATATATTATTAATCCCTATATTTGATTTGTGAAACGTACCGCACTCCTTTTATTAACAGCCATTTACCTGCTTTCCTGTTTGGGAATAGCGGCGGATAGCTATTACTGCTGTGGTGTGTTACAATCGACATCAGTTGCAGAAAGCCCAAAAACCGGCTGCAAAATGAATGTACCCATGAAGAATTGTTGCAAAACTAAAAAACAATACTTCAAAGTAAAAGACCAGCATTTCACATCCCCTGTATTTAGCCTGAATATTAATTTATTTCAGAAATTTATCCATTCAAATTACAGCTTAGCGTTAACCTGGCCTTGTCTTACGCTTAGCCACGCTGCTTTTAACAGCCATGGTCCGCCTGATTGGCCCAACACACCTGCCTATATCCAATACTGCACCTACAGAATCTGATCTGCCATTTCGCCTACCCGGCCCGTTATTTCAATTGACAGGCTAATGTTTCCATTTACATCATTTTAATGTTTTATCAGGTTTAAGTTCATTTCGCTGATCTTAAATCAGTCGGACATTCTTAAAAGTACTTTGAATATGATCAATCAACTTATAACACTTTCCTTAAAAAACAGATATATCGTACTGATTGTGGCAATTATTTTATTTGCCTGCGGTGTATATGCTATCAATGAAAACCCGATAGATGCCATACCCGACCTGTCCGAAAACCAGGTAATCGTATTCACCGAATGGCAGGGCCGCAGCCCCCAGGTGATGGAAGACCAGGTTACCTATCCGCTGGTGAGTAATTTGCAGGGCATCCCAAAAGTGAAATCCATCCGGGCTACATCCATGTTTGGGATGAGCTTTGTGTATGTGGTTTTTGAGGATAAAACAGACATTTACTGGTGCCGCAGCCGCGTTTTAGAACGCTTAAACTATGCACAACGTCTGCTGCCTGAGGGCATAACCCCAACGCTGGGTCCTGATGGAACGGGGGTAGGTCATATCCTTTGGTACACTCTTGATGCAAAAGGCATTGACCTTGGCGAACAGCGCGCTTTACAGGATTGGTATGTAAAATTAGGCCTGCAAACAGTTCCCGGCGTAAGCGAGGTGGCGTCGTTCGGCGGTTTTGAGAAGCAATACCAGATCACGGTTGATCCCCATAAACTCAATTATTACAACATGCCGCTTTCGCAGGTTTTAAAAGCGGTGAAAAGCAATAATAATGATGTTGGTGGCCGCAAATTTGAGATGAACGGCACCGGTTATATAGTGCGGGGATTAGGGTATATCAAAAATATCCATGATGTGGAAAATATTTCCATAGGAACTATCAATACCATCCCGATCCAGATTAAAGATATTGCAACGGTACAAATGGGCGGTGATTTGCGGCTGGGTATTTTTGATGAAAACGGGGAGGGTGAAGCCGTAGGCGGCATAGTAGTGATGCGTTATGGGGAGAATGCCGATAAAGTGATCCATGCCGTGAAAAGTAAAATGGCTGATATTCAAAAGGGCCTGCCGCCGGGTGTCAAATTCAAAATTGCATACGACCGGAGCGAGCTAATAGAAAGTGCCATAAATTCCGTTAAGCATACTTTAATTGAGGAAATGCTCACTGTTTCTGTCATCGTCATCCTGTTTTTATTCAGCTTGCGGAGCGCTTTAAGTATCATTATCCAAATCCCGATAACCATTGCAACGAGTTTTTTACTGCTTAATGCCTTTGGCATATCGTCCAATATCATGTCCTTAACTGGCATTGCCTTGGCCATCGGGGTAATTGTAGATAACGGTATTGTAATGGTCGAAAACTCGCACAGAAATTTATCCATCGCACAAAAAAAAGAAAACAAATGACATTAGCAGAAAGAATAAGAATAATCGAATCCTCCTGCAAGCAGGTTGGCCGCGGGGTATTTTTCTCAACGCTGATCATCGTGGCTTCTTTTCTCCCGGTATTTTTACTGGAAGGGCAGGAAGGTAAACTTTTCGGCCCGCTGGCCTGGACGAAAACGTTCATTTTAGCCATCGATGCTATCCTGACGGTGACGCTTGCCCCTGTTTTGATTTCCTTTTTTCTGAAAGGAAAATTAAGACAGGACGACCACAATCCATTAAATCGTTTTATGGAAAGGGCATACACCCCTTTGCTGAACTGGTGCTTAACCTGGCGAAAAACAACTATTGGCATCAATATCATCGCCCTGCTGATCAGTATCCCTTTGGTGCTGAGCCTGGGCAGCGAATTTATGCCGCCGCTGGACGAAGGCACCATTTTGTTTATGCCCGTTATGCTGCCGGATGTATCCAACGCGGAAGCCAAACAAATTTTGCAGCTACAGGACAGGATCATCAAAAGCGTTCCCGAGGTTAAAAATGTATTGGGCAAAGCAGGCCGTGCCAACACGGCAACCGATAATTCGCCCATCAGTATGGTTGAAACTATCATTTTATTAAAGTCAAGGGATGAATGGCGCAAGGGGATAAAGAAAGAAGATATTATTAATGAGCTTAACGCGAGGTTACAGATCCCGGGTTTGGTGAATGGCTGGACGCAACCAATTATCAACCGGATAAATATGCTATCTACGGGTATCAGAACCGATGTTGGCTTAAAAATATACGGACAGAATTTGGATACCATTTATGCCCTATCGAACCAAATGAAGCAAGCCTTACAAGGTTTACCGGGCGTAAAAGACCTGTATGTTGACCCCATCACAGGCGGGAAATACCTGGACATACAGGTAAAAAAAGATGCCATTGGCCGCTATGGTTTGAGTGTCGATGATGTAAACGAGGTTGTAGAAAGCTCGCTCGGCGGAATGAACCTGACGCCAACCATTGAAGGCCGCAGGCGATTCAGTGTAAACCTCCGCCTGGCGCAGGATTACCGCAACAACCTTGACCAGATCGGCCGGACACTGGTTCAAACGGCCAATTATGGTCCAATCCCATTATCAGTTGTAGCGGATATTAAGATCAGCGACGGGCCCGCCATGATCCAATCGGAAAATGCGCTTTTGCGTGGCACCGTATTGTTCAATGTCCGCGACCGCGACCTGGGCAGCACTGTAGAGGCCGCTCAGGGAAAACTGAATGCCATGATTAAAACCCTGCCTAAAGGCTATTTTATAGAATGGAGCGGGCAGTATGAGAATTTAATAAGAGCTGAAAGAACATTGAAATTGATAATGCCCGTGGTACTGCTTATAATTTTTGCCTGTTTGTATTTTGCTTTTAAATCGGTGAGGGAAGCTTTTTTCAGCTTGATTTCTATTCCCTTCGCACTTATTGGCGGGGCTTATATGGTGTACTTTTTTGGGGTGCATTTATCGGTAGCTGTAGCTGTTGGCTTTATTGCCCTGTTTGGTATCGCGGTAGAAACGGGGATTGTGATGGTGATATACCTTAACGACGCCATGCAGCAACTGGTAAAATTAAAAGCCGGGTTAAACGAAAAGATAAGCAAAGAAGACCTTCGCATTTATGTGATGAATGGCGCGATAAAACGCCTTCGCCCAAAACTGATGACCGTCAGCGTGGCATTATTTGGTCTGGTGCCGGTGCTTTGGGCAAGCGGCACAGGGAGCGATGTAATGCGGCCCATTGTACTGCCTATGATCGGCGGGGTATTAACATCTTCCACGCATATTTTACTGGTTACGCCATTGATCTTCCTGATGGTTAAAGAGTATGAACTAAGAAAATATGGCAAACCGGAAGTTTTAGAGGTAAAGGAATAATGATATGAAAAGGATTTATCAGATTATCAGCCTGGCAATTATCTGCAGCTGTACTATAAATACAATAAAAGCCCAGTCGCGGCTTTTAACGCTCGACAGCGTATTGACACGTGTCAGCGCAAACCCTGCTTTGCTGTCGTACGATGCAAAGATCAGCGCCCTTGACGCTTACGCGGCCGGGGCAAAAAACCTTGATGCACCAAAGCTCAGCGCGGGCCTGTATCAAACGCCGTATATGATCCCCCCTAACGATGGTTCGTTTATGATCAGCGCAGAGCAAATGTTTACCAATCCCGCCAAACTGCGGGCAAAGGAAGACTATATGAAGGGGATGTCGAAAGTGACTGCCGAAGACAAGAACTATATGAAAAATCAGTTGGCGGCACAGGCGCGGCAGTTTTATTATGACCGTGTTGTCCTGGAAAAAAAGCTGTCTTTATTAAAAAATACGCGCGACCTTTTGGAATACATGCTCAAAGACGCCAATATCAAACTGACTTATGGCAAAGAAAAACTGAACAACATCTACAAAGCCAAAGCTGAACTTTTTGAACTGGATAATACCCGTGAGGAATTGAATAATGAGATCAGACAAAAAAGCATTATGCTGAACACGCTGATGTACAGAGATAAGCAAACAGCTTTTTCAGTGGATACTAACATTGTCGTCAGGGATTATGAAGCGGCTCTTACCGATACCGCCTCGTTTGCAGCAGCCCGAAGTGACATCAGGGGAATAGATCGAAATATTGAATTACAGCAACTGAATGCCAAAGCCGAATACAGCAAACGTAAACCCGACTTCGGTATCCAGGCGGCGCACATGATAGGTTTCGGCAATATGGCCAACCAATATGTTTTGATGGGTGCGGTTACCATTCCTATAGTGCCATGGGCCTCTAAAGAATATAAGGCCAATCTGAAAGGGATACTGTTTGAGGTTGACGAATTGCAGCAAAAAAGAATGGAAACCTTAAATGAGGCCGAAGGCCAGGTAGCGTCGTTAAGGGCGGATATCGGCAGCAAAAAGACACAGCTTAAAAACTATCAGCAAAACATCATCCCTGCGCAGCAAAATAATTACAAAACGGCGCTGCTGGCTTACGAGCAAAACACCGGAGACCTGCCTTCAGTTTTGGATGGCATCAAATCATTGCAAACCGCCCGGATGGCAGCCTTAGACCGCTTACAGGAACTTTTACAACTACAAGTAGCTTATGAAAGAGAAAATGAAAAGTATTAAAACATTATCGCCATTCCTGCTTATTGTTTTTCTTTTAATGGGCGGATGCAAACAAAAACCCGTTGCGACAACGCAAAGTGCAGCGATAAAATACACCTGCCCCATGCACCACCAGATCATTGAGGACCAGCCAGGCTTTTGCCCCATTTGCGGGATGGCACTGGTTAAAAAGTCAGGGCAGGCCACTGAGAGTGCGGGAATTGATATTAATACCGTTTTGCAACCGGTAAATTCAACGGTGATCTCTTCGATAAATACAATTACTCCGCAGCAAAAGGATGTCCCGGTAAACATTAATGCTGATGGTTTTATTGATTACGATGCCCGTACCTTTAACAATATTGCTGCCCGTTTTGCCGGCAGGATTGAGAAGCTTTACATCAAATATTCTTTCGAGGAAATCCATAAAGGTGAGCGCCTTTTTGACATTTATAGTGCCGATATGGTAAGTGCACAGCAGGATTTGATTTACCTGGAGGAACATTCGCCGGAAGAATCGGAATTGATAAGGGCCGCAGAACAAAAACTACTGTTGCTTGGACTAAGCCAAAGCCAGTTAAAACAGGTAGAAAAAAGCCACAAGGCCTTTTATAGCTTGCCGGTGTTCAGCCCCTATGACGGTCACGTGCACGACAGGTCGCACAGCCAGAATGTGGTAATGACCGAAACAAATACCGACCAATCGTATGCTGAAAATATGCCTTTATCTATTAAGGAAGGGATGTATGTTGAACAGGGGCAAACCCTTTTTAACGTTGTTGACCCGCACCGGCTATGGGCGATCATAAAAGTCAAAAATACCGATCTGGCTAACCTTAAGCTGCACCAGCCGGTAAGCATGACCATGCCGGATATGCCGGGAATGATATTAAACGGCAAAGTTGATTTTATAGGACCCTTTTTGCAAAATGGCGATAAAGCCACATTGATAAGGGTTTATCTGCATAACATGGACCATGAATTAAAAGTAAACAGCCTGGTTAAGGCGGTGATAAATGCCGGAACAAAAAGCGGCCTGTGGATTCCCCGGGCGGCCATGACCGACCTTGGTCAGCATAAAATTGTATGGCTAAAACAGGACGGTCTTTTTAAAGTGCAACCGGTTGAGGCAGGCTTAATAAGCGGTGATAATATCATTATATCCAAAGGACTGTCGGCACAGGACACCATTGCCGCAAATGCTCAATATTTAACAGACAGTGAAAGTTTTATTAAAACCAAAGCGCATGAATAAGCAACATCAACCGGGTTTCACATCAACCGGGATCTTTAAAATATTTCTTTCCTTGCTGGCATTAACTATGCTTTTTAGCGCCTGTAAACAGAAGAACCAGGCGGGTATCGCCGTTAAAAATAAATCCTACTATACCTGTTCCATGCACCCGCAGGTACATGAAGATAGTCCCGGCAATTGCCCGATCTGCCACATGGTATTGATCAAGGTCGAATTAACTTCGGGAAATAGCCAGGATACAAAGGATAAGATCAGGCTAACCGCGTCCCAAATAAAATTAGCCGGCATTGAAACCGATACCATAGATTTTCAATTAGCTGGTTCCGAAAAAACCCTTACCGGGACGGTTGCTGCCGATCAAACCCAATCAGATGCATTGAGTGCGCGCGTGGCGGGACGGATAGTTCACTTATACGTGAGAACACCAGGTGAAAGCATAAGCGCCGGGCAGCCGGTATATGATGTTTACAGCGAGGACCTGGCTGGGGCCGAAAAAGAATATTTACTGGCCCTGCAGCAAAAGAAAGAACTGAATAATCCCGATGTGGATTATAATAAACTGATCAGCGCCGCCGAAAATAAACTGCTGCTCCGGGGCTTTTCTCCGGCACACCTGAAAAAACTCGCCGCATCAGGCAAAGTATCTTCTTCGGTTGCTGTACTAAGTAAAATAAGCGGTACAGTAACAGAGATCAATGTGCATGAAGGCGATTACATCACCGAAGGAATGACCATCCTTAAAACAGATAACCTTAATTCATTATGGGTGGAGGCACAGGTATATGCCAATGAAACATCCCTTTATCATATAGGCGACATAGTAAATGTTTCCTTCCCGGACCTTGGCGGGAAACAGCTCAAAAGTAAAATAGCCTTTATCAACCCTGATCTGTCGCCTGCATCCAAACTTGATCTGATCAGAGTAAGTATCCCGAACAACCAGGGGATGATCCGGCCCGGCCTGCTTGCTTATGTTTCGCTGATTTCAGGTCAGCAAAAAGCCCTGGCTATTCCGGTTTCTGCGCTGAATACCAGCGGAAGGGGTATTATGGTTTGGATTAAAAATGCCGATAACAGCTTTTCCCCACGGATGGTTAGTTTAGGCACCGGCAACCAGGACTATGCCCCGGTACTAAGCGGTTTATCAAAAGGCGAAATAGTAGTAAGCAACGGCGCTTATTTACTGAACAGCGAGTATATTTTTAAGAATGGGGATGATAGTAAGGGGATGGCGGGGATGAAAATGTAGTAACCGGACTAATTGTTTTTTAAGATTGGCGGTGGGTGTACTAATCCTATTTCTTTTTCTTTACCATTAATAAAATTATATTTACAGCTTGTCAAAGCCAAAATGCTTTCATTAGAAAAAGATTTACAACAGAAGAAATTGTCGATTTCTGATTTTGAATCGGTTGCGGGCCGGGTATTATCTTATTTGCCAAATGTTTTGAGTGGTTTTGAGGAAAAAGGAGGGTATAAACTTTTTTATTCAAATAGCGCTGGTACCAAAAAATTTGTTCGCCCGATTAATCAAGAGCTTTTCATCATGGATGGGCTTGAGTTCTCAAAAAAGATGGAAGCATTCAAGTGTGTTCTTAATAAAATAAAAAACAAGGGAAAAGATTACTCCGATAGTGAAAAATTTCTTATTGACAGCGTGTTATACACTATTCAGCAGGCTATTGGGGCAGGGTTTGATTTACTGGTAGATCCAAATAGTGCGAGAAAGCACGTAGGAAATCGGTTCGAAGAGCTTATTAAAGTTGTCTTTACAGCCATTGGCATTCCTAACAAAAAAGTAGTCATTAAAATACCTTATGACACAGAAAATGGGAAGAAAGATTATACCTGCGAAAATGACTTGATCTTATCACCGTATCCAATCCCTGTTGCAGATAACAATAGTGAAGCACTTATTATTGATCTTAATGAAAGTGCTGCAAATTTATCAAAGGAGGATGAATTGGTGTTTTCAACAGAATCCGATCAGATCAAAGAAAAATATATCAGTAAACAAGAGATCGTTGTTTCTGTTAAAACCACTTCAAAGGACCGAATGGGAAAAATGTTTATGGATAAGATTCTCCTGGAAAGATTCGTAGGTCACGATTTAAAAGTTATTGGCATATTTTTAAACGATGTGCAACGGAAGGGAACTGACAACATCAGTTTTACACTTGTTTCGGGATTGTTCATGGTTTATAACCAATTCATTACCCGGTTAAGCAGTGTATATTATCTGGACGCACCGCCGGCTGCCGGAAAAGAGCCATACAACAAGCATATAAAAAGATTTTCACTTTTAATTACTGAGGATATAGATGCCTTATTGTCCGCGGAGGGTGTAAAATAAACTGTGTCAGTTAAAAATCAAAGAAGGATTTTTAACTTTAAGACGCAGAAAAATGAAACAGCAAGAATCGATTGACTACGAGTTAATCAAAAAGCAAGCCCTTGAGCAATTTCGTTCGGGCAAAA
>JBIOHE010000124.1:0-11524 GCA_044448725.1 Sphingobacteriales bacterium
AATTTTAATAAAATATAACAGGTTAAACCAATCTATAAAAACAATTTCCCCAACAGGGGGTTAACTAAAAAAACAAAAAGACTTATCATGGCAACAACAAATGGTATTACTGCTTATTCAGTAAAAACAAAAACAAAAAATGTACCAATGATCGACCCTGTTATTGACATCAAATCAGGCAGGTACATTGCAACAGGAACCGATGGTGCAGGCAATAAAATGGCCGCTATTATGGGAAAAGCTACTGCGGAAGAGCACATAAAAAATGGCAACGCAAAAAAAGGCTCTGGCTGGTAGGTTGTTTTATATTTAAGATTCAAAACATAACAGTCCCCGGCTTAAGTTTATTGATGTATATAAAGCATTCGATATACTTAAGCCGGCTTTGTTGTTAAGGTTTGGGATTATCCGGAAAAATCATTCTCCAGCGCTTTTATCTGCGCTTTATACTCCCGGGGCAGCAATATATTTTTCAACATCCCGTCAAGTTTTATATACCTGAGAAGTTTATAAATCCATAGCAAGGGTATCAACCACGGTATCCCGCCGATCGGCAACGATTTTTTTACCGTTGCCGGGACGAGTTGCAATTGCGCCTGTTTCAACAAGACAAACCTTGCCTGACCGAGGTGCTTTTTATATTGAAGGTACAGGTCGGCGGTAAACGAGCTGTTAGCGAGATTCTCCTGTAAATGCGCCTCCCGCATCGCCTCCCATTCCCGGAAGGTTTTGGGTAAGCCTGCCAGTTGCATACGCTGGCCGACCCGGTAAAAGACATCAAAAATTTCATTTTTTTCTGCATCACCAAGTCTTCTGTGCAGTAGTTCAAAAGAGCTTATCGAATAACCGATCAGTAAAAATAATACATCGCGGTAGGCCCATTCTGGTATTTTGTCACCTCTGTTTTTTTCCACATTTTTATGAATGGCGCTTACCCGGTCAATGGCATGAAGCGCATTTTCCTCGTCCGAAAAGATTATTTGCCGGGCGTAAGTCACTGTAGAGAATAACCTGCCCAACGGATCTGCCGGAAGGCGGCCAGTGAAATACAGCCAGTCAACCGACTTATTTAAGGCAAACTCCGCTGCTGCGCCCGCGAAAATAAACAGGCAGGTATCGGCCCTGCCCCAAATTTGTCTTACTATTGAATCTTTATGTACAAAAAAGGTTTTCATTTCAAAACTTTTTAAGGCTGAACTTTATATTCTCCGCAATAATTACCAGCAGTATGCCCAGGGTGTAGGTACCCAGATCAATAAACGAGAATGTGGTGCCCAACAGTATTTTTGCTGTTTTTGAATGTTCCAGCCCGAGCCGGTTTACCAGGTGAAAATATTGTGATATTTCAACCGCATAGGTAAAAAGCAATACAAGGCCCGATGTAAGCAGGAGCGGGGTATTAATAAAGCTTTTTACAACGCAATATAAAAATATCGCCACTAAAAAATCGCCGCCAAAAGGCCGTATGATAGCATCGTGTACGTAAAGGCCGATGTATAACTCAATTGCAAAAAGCAGCACAGCCAGCAGAAAATAGTATTTATTGAATTTCATTGTATTTGCAAAAGTACTTTGTAAAACAAAGTAAATGATAATTAGTGAGCTTGGCAAGGGGGAGGGGGGATTTTATTTATTTATTTGAATCAAGAACCAAGAGCCAAGAGTCGGGAATCAAGAAAAAAAGGTAGAAAGATGTTCATTTTTGGTAATGTGTTGAAATATTCTCTGGTTGATCGATTAATACACTTGTCATGTTATTTTCCTGACTCTTGGTTCTTGACTCTTGGTTCGTATGATTCAACATTTGATACTGAAAGCCGGTTTATATAAGCCCTAATCGCATATTTTTGTTACCTTTGCATTAATTCAAGGCCTGTTTGATACACATCCAGGCCGCCCGGCCCGGAGCAGCATCTTTTGCTTGCAGGCCATCTCACTTAATATCAACATCATGGCAAAATCACAGGCGACCTTCATGAAGAAGCAACTCGAAAAAAACAAGCAGAAAAAGAAAGAAGATAAAGAGCAACGCAAGCTTGAACGCCAGCAAAATTCAACCGGTGGCGATATGGAACTGGCTTATGTTAATGAATTTGGCGAAATTGTTTCTACGCCTCCTGAAAAAAACGTTTAAATCCCCCCTTTTATAACATAGTGTTGTGTCACTCATAATTTGATGCATAGTCTGAAGTCTAAAGTAGTAAGTCCTAAGTAAAGAAAAGAACAAAATTCGACTTGTGACTTCCAACTAAAGACTTGTGACTTGGCATTAGTGCATAACATCTGACAGCTCAATTTTAAATGCAATTGGGGTGTTAGGTGGTATGATAGTATTGCCCTGTCCGTAGTAAAGGCGATAACAGAGCGGGCAATCAAAATACCATTCGTGCTTTTATTTAACAACGGGATCTCCATATTCCAGTCCGGGGTCATGCGTTGTTGGGCTGTTACAGAAACAGTTTCACAGGTTAAAACTAACCGAAAATCTATCAAACATTATTAAGTAGTATTTAATAATTGCCTGTTAGGTAAAACTACGTATTGAATTGCGTACAAATACGCTTGTGAAAGTATATAAGTGTTCCCATATTTGTGTACCTGATTATACCATTATAAATTCTCCCGAATTTAATTTATTGATTAGAATTCTTCCTGCCCCTAAGTGTTTTTTACGCCAAAAACCATTCAAATTATCATATCATGAAAAAGCAAACAGCAAATTCCAGAACAACGATCAGTAAAGGAGATTTACAGATTGTTAAAGGCGTTTCACCAGCTAAGGCCAAACGTAAGGTACGGCTTGGAGGCCCCATTACGGGGAGTGGCCCGGGTCTTCATCCAAATTTTGGATACCAGGGCGGCCCGATTATTCCAAACCCGCAGGTTTATACCATTTACCTCGGTGATTGGACGAGCCTGGCCAACGTGGCAAGGGCCAATAACCTTGACCAGTTTATCACAGATTTGATGAACAGCGACTATATGAATATGTTATCACAATATGGTACAGGCTCAACAGGCACCTTTGTGCAGCGGGTGATCATCCCCAATGCAAATAATAGTTTGCTCCGGGCAGACCTCGACACTATTTTGCAGAATGCGATTGACACCAACAAAATACCTGAGCCAACCAATCCCTCAAACGCATACATCGTTATATTCGATGATGCAATGGGTATGAATGATGTGCCCACCAATAATATTTTATGCGAGGCAAACAACGATAACGCTTTTGGTTTCCACGATGTTTACAACACAAACGCACATAATAATTTATTCTTCGCAATCATCCCGGGTTTAACCAATACTTGTTTAACCAATTCGTGCCCGGGAAATGATGGCGGTTGCTCTTTACATCTGGCCCAAACACAGGAGCAGCGCCAAACCCAGGTTATATCGCATGAGTTTACTGAAATGATCACCGACCCGCTAAATAACTCAGCCTGGGTTGAACCCTTTGTGGCTGAAAACGGGGATATATGCAATGGTAACTCAGGTAATATAACTGTAGGGCCGCGTACATGGAATGTGCAACAGATGTATAGCAAGTGGGACGATATGCAAAGTAACGGCGCCACCATTTGTGTTTTGGGCTCGCCTTTTCCATTGCCATCATTATTGCCAGCATGTGCGGTTAATATTGATAAAAGCTCTTATGGTAAAGACGAAGTTGACGCCTTTATAAACGGGCCAACACATTCACCGGCTGTATTTGATGCTGCATTTTATGTTGTTGCCGACGGTTTTACCGCTAATGCTTTGGGTATTAGCGCCATTTCCTTTACCGGTACCCCAAATGTTTTCCCAAATATTTCACCTGCGCCCGGGATTACGGGCATGTCGTTCACCGCTACGGCCTTATCTGCTCCGGATCAAACCCAGTTTGATATCATTCAGCCTTTTACCTGGGTTTTTCGGGTGTCTTTTTCAAGTGACAGCAGTTTCCCAACCACACCTGGTAGTACAATACCTGTTACACTTACGGCAACAGTCACCTCTGTTTCGGGGCCGGCCCTGCATGCTTCGGGCAGCGCCGATATTGAATTAATTGACGAGCCTAACCCATTTGAACAGGATGGGCCGGTTTCGTGGCTGAGTACCGACCTTCGCGTTTTTCAGATCAACGCCGGTGATTCTAAATTTGGCGAGATGATGGGTACGACACCAGCGGACGCGATCACATTTATTCAAAACGTAATTCATCGGCTTAATACAGGCAATACCGCGGGTCAAACATTTGAGAACAATATTTCTATTGACGAAACCGCTTCGCACCTGGAGCTGTCCGAAAAAGTTGGAGGTATTCCGGTATTTAACTTCGGCATTGCAAAGGTGCATTACAGATCCCTGGCGACTGATTCGGGAACAGTACGTGTTTTCTTCAGGCTTTTCCCCGGGTCTACAACATCCACGGCTTATGATGGGTCAACTTATCCGCGCGGCGGGCAGGGCGGCGTTATTATTCCGCTGCCCGGCGTTGTTGGGGGTGAAACGACCACTATCCCATGTTTCGCGGATGCGAGATTGGATTACTCGGTTGACAGTATTAACGCGCAGACAGACTCAAAAAATGTGCAGGTTATTGATCATGACCCGAGCGGGAACGAAAGAATAGCCTATTTCGGCTGTTGGCTCGATATCAACCAGCCGAATCAAAAGCTGTTTCCAATCAGTCCTCCAAACAACACAGGGCCATACAATGCCGCAGACCAGTTAAGTATTCAGGACCTGGTAAGGAATATCCACCAATGCCTGGTGTCCGAAATATCATTGGATGGGGTAACTTTGATAAATAACGGAGAAACACCAGGTTCATCAGATAAACTGGCGCAACGCAACCTTACCATTGTTCAGTCAGCTAACCCCGGCAGTCCGGCATCGCACCGCATTCCAAGTACTTTTGAGATAAAACGTTCGGCAATAAATGCAAAATCGGCCCACAGTGTTGATGAATTGCTGGTCGACTTTCAAAACATACCTGCAGGCAGTACGGCAAGTTTTTACATGCCCGGCGCTAATCCGGCGCATATTATTGATCTGGCAAACAGCCTTTATTCGCGGCATAACCTTACACTTGCCGATCCGGATACTTTGCAATTGCCGGCAAGGGGAATTGCTTATATTCCGGTGCCACAGGGTACAGGGCCCAACTTTGCAGGACTGCTTACGATAGATTTGCCCGCCACCGTAAAAAAAGGTCAGTTTTTTAAAGTAATTGTGCGCCAGTTAACCGCAGCAAGCGGCCGGCTAATTGTACCCGTTCCTGTTCCGCAGCTCAAAAGCCCTGCAGCCGAAATTATTCCGGTTATAAAATGGAAAAAAGTGACCGGCTCGTTCCAGGTTTCCATACCGGTAACAGTAAAAGAATTGATGCTCGGGAACGAAGAACGTTTGCTTTCCGTGTTACGCTGGATCCAGAAATCTGTTCCGGCAGCCAACCGCTGGTACCCGGTATTTAATAAATACGTGGGCAATATAGCCGACAGGGTGAAGGACCTCGGTGGCAATCCTGATTTGGTTTTACCGTCACCAGCCGGGGAGTGGCAAAAACCTAAAGAACCGCATGGCGAAAAACGTATTTCATTTTACGGAAAAATTTCCGGTCTGAAGTACGACCGTTTTGGCGATTTTGAAGGCTTTTTCCTGGATACGGAAGACAGAGAACATTACTTTATGGCACATGAACCCGCACTGGAGGAGCTATGTTCACGTGCCTGGGAAGAAAGGATCAGGATAAAAGTAACGGTTGACAGCGATGACCCCCACTTTCCTCACCGGCCTGATTCAATTGTGCTGATCCGTTAATCAAGGGCTTAAATCTTGTTCATCTATTTTTTGATAATTATTTGATAAAAGGGCCTCAACCAACTCCGCAGCACGCGGAGTTGGTTTTTATTGCATAAAATAGCGCAGCTCCGCTTTTTACTGTAGGTTTTTAGAATATTATGCTGAAATTTATCGCCACACGATTCCGCTTTAAAAATGAAAAACATCAAAACCCATTCTTCCAAACTGATCACCGGTTTGATGATTGCTTTATCTTTTTTTTTAACTGTTAGCTGTTATTCCCAAACGATAAAAAAACAGGAGGCGGTAAAAAAATGCCTGATTGTATCAGATATTCACTTTGATCCTTTGTTCGGTTCGCACAAGGATACTTTGTTGAGAAGGAAATTGCAGGGCGCATCATTTGATGAATGGAAAAAACTATTTGAAAGCTCCGACCCGCAGATGATTATAAATGCCAGCCTTTTATACCAGGATGCCAACTATGGTGTGTTAAAGTCTGCTTTGGATAATATGAAAAGGAGGTTGCCGCATCCGGCCTTTATCATTATTGGCGGCGACTTCATCTGGCATGGTGCAAAACCGGCGGATTCCGTTTTAAAAAAGAAATGTATCCGGTTTATCGCCCGGCTGTTTAAAGAATATTTCCCCGGCGTAACCATCGTCCCGGCGATGGGTAATAACGATACTTATGGTCAGGATTATGCTTTACAGGATGCCACATTTTTAAATGATTTTGCAGAGGCCTGGTCGGCAAATTTGCCGAAAGCTTCGGCTGATGAATTAAAGAAGCAGGGGTACTATACTACAGAAACCGGCAACTTAAAAATAATGGTGTACAACAGTGCTTTATTAAATGCCGGCACAAATTATCCGCAGGCCGCTACCATGTTAAACTGGCTGCAAAGCAACCTGGCGGAAGCCAAAACCAAAAATGTATGGCTGCTTACCCATATCCCGCCCGGCACAAATGTTTATAATAATTCAAACTTCTGGAATCCCGGTTATACCCAAACCTTTATCAATACCGTGGTTAAATATGCGCCGAAAGTTAAACTCAGCATCGCCGCCCATACCCATTTCAACGATTTCCGGGTGTTTTATAATGTTGCGAATGAACCGGTTTCGTACATGCGCATAGTGCCCTCCATTTGTTCAAATCATGGGAACAACCCCTCCTTTAAGGTTGCTGAATTTAACAGGACTGATGGCCGGGTTATAAAAGAAACCAATTACTACCTCAACCTGGTAGCTATCCCCAAAGATAAAACTAAAGACGCTTTAGACTGGACAGATACCCTCAACCTGCCCTCAACCCTCCAATTAAGTAAAGTTAACGCCAAAGGCTTGTCGGAATATATTGACAAGGCCAAAGCCGATCATTCCTTTGCTTTGATTGATGCCTACAGGAAGTTTTATACCGTGGGTACCAATATTGATAGTTCCATCAGGGTGAGCCGGGTTAATTATTTGAAGTATTTCAAGGCGGATTCGCTGAAGGCGAAATAGGGTAGGGGTTGGAAAAAAAGGCTGTTATGCTACGCCCTTTCTGGGTGTTGTCACCAACATGTACCGATATGTTAAGCAAGGGCGAATTCCCGCGGCAAAAGCATTCCGGATTGTTGGCGAAAAACCAACAACGGCGAAAAATTGGCTCTTGCGTTTTTAGGATGAAAATCTACGCCACCTTCTGCTCATACAAATGTTTCTGAAACTCAATAAACAGTTTGCTGATATTTGCCACGTCACCTAAAATATCTTTTGCATCTTCCAGCGACTGGTATTTGTTGGTTAGCAATACGGGTAATTTTTCCTGGTCTAGTTCCTCAACGCCGGTTTCAATATACTTACTTAGCACAAATTCTATAAATTCTTTTTGCTTGTCGTTTAGTAGCGCAAAAATGGTAGCCTGTGTGGCTGCAACGCGGGCTTCGCGGGTCATCGGTTTAATTTCGCTGTTGAACACAAATTCCAGCACGTCAAATAAGTCGCTATTTTCGGCATCAATTAGTTTTTGCAGGCTGGTCAATTCTTCTTTACCATAACCCGCTTCATCTAATTTTTCCAGTAATACTTTACGCGTTAGCGGGTTGCTCCATATTTTGCGCAACTCTTCTTCGTTTTTCAGTAAGTCCGGCAATGCGCCAAAAAGGTTATTTAAAAAGTCTTCTGCCGAAATAGGTCTGCCGTCAACGCTCCAAAACGAGGTAGCTATCATGTGCTGTATTTCAAGTTCCTTGCCGTTCCGCAGTTTTATTTTTATGCGCTTCTTTTTTTCGCCGGCTTCGCCTTCGCCATCGTAATCTTTAGGGTCTTTCGGCGGCACTGGCGGTGGCGGATCTCCAGCCGGTTCCGGGTCCAGCGGTTCGCCGTCCCATTCGGGATCGGCAAAGTGCTGGTAGGCATCTACAAAATCATAAATAGTGAAGAATTCCTTACCGTCAAACAACCTTGTACCACGCCCAACAATCTGTTTAAACTCAATGATCGTCCTTACCGGACGCATCAGCACAATATTGCGGATGTTGCGCGCATCAACCCCGGTTGACAGTTTTTGCGAGGTGGTTAATATGGTGGGGATGAGTTTTTCGTTATCCTGGAACTCGCGTAAAAATTGTTCGCCTATTTCGCCGTCATTGGCGGTAACGCGGACGCAATAATTAGGGTCCCTGCTTTTTTTGTATTGATTAACCAAATCGCGTACAGCGGCGGCATGATCCTGCGTGGCGCAAAAGATGATTGCCTTTTCGTTTTGATTTGCTTCATCCATAAAAACGCGCACCCGTTTTGCTTCCCGTTCTTTTATTTCGATGATCTTGTTAAAGTCGGGTTCGGTGTACAGTTTACCTTCTTCAATTTCGCCTTCAACAATTTGGTCATCGCTGGTGTAAATATAATCGTCGAGGGTGGTCTTGATTCGTTTTACTTTAAATGGCGTCAGGAAGCCATCGTTGATGCCTTCCTTGAGTGAGTAAATATAAGCAGGTTCACCAAAGTACAGGTAGGTATCCACATTATCCTTACGTTTCGGCGTGGCGGTTAAGCCTAATTGTACCGCCGGGGCAAAATATTCCAATATACCGCGCCAGTTGCCTTCATCATTCGCGCCGCCGCGGTGACATTCATCGATAATGATAAAATCAAAATAATCTGCCGGGTAAGCGCCAAAATAGGGGACGGGTTTTCCTTCTTTATCCTTACCACTCATAAAGGTTTGGAAGATGGTAAAGAAGATACTGCCGTTGGTAGGTACGCTTCCTTTTTTACTGATCTCCTTTGGGCTGATGCGTACCAAAGCATCTTCGGGGAAAGCCGAAAATGAGTTATAGGCCTGGTCCGCTAAAATATTCCGGTCGGCTAAAAACAGGATGCGGGGCCGGCGGTTGCCATCGCGCTTCAGATTCCAGCGGGTTTGAAATAATTTCCAGGCGATCTGAAATGCGATAGCCGTTTTGCCGGTGCCTGTCGCCAGGGTTAATAGTATGCGCAGCCGGCTATTCGCAACAGCCTCTAAGGTATTTTTAACCGCTATTTCCTGGTAATAACGTAATTGCCAGCTGCCACTTTTATCTTCAAACGGAACGGCGGCAAACTTTTCGCGCCATTCGTTTTGTAGAGCGAATGTTTTATTCCATAACTCATCAGGCGTTAGGTATTGATTTACCAAACCCTCAGCGCCGGTTTTCATGCAAATACTATAAATCTCGTTGCCATTGGTGGCGTAGGCGGTTTCGAGCTGCAATTTTTGGGCGTACAGTTTGGCCTGCATCACCCCTTCGGCAACAGGCAGTTCATCGCTTTTCGCTTCAACAACGGCCAGCTTTATGCCTTTGTAAACCAATATGTAATCGGCAATCATGGGCTTGCTTCTGCTGCCGCCGGTTTGGATCTTGCCGTCGGTGATTTGCGCATTGCGCTCGCGCAATATTTTGGAGCCTTCTACCATACCCCAGCCGGAAGCTTTTAATTGCGGGTCAATCAGTTCGGCTCGGGTTTCGGCTTCGTTCATGGTTAAAGGGTTAAGGCATTTGGCAGCATCAGCAAAAAGGGCAGGGCTTTGGTGTAATCCAGTTCGGGGTATTCTAATCCCAAAGCACGCAAATTAGTATAATATACATGGTGTTGCTGGTAATAATTCTTTTCCGACTGTACAAACCATGCTTTGGCCCCTAACTTTTGGGCCAAAAACCATTTTTCCAGTAAACGTCCGGTCCTGCCGTTGCCATCGTTAAAAGGATGGATCTTTACAAATACCAAATGGATCATACTTGCATAGAAAAATACGTCGTGTATATCCATTTGCATACCCATTAATACTTCTATATCCGCATAAAACTTTTCCATTTCGCCGGCAAGCGCGTAAGGTGTTGCGGCTACATATTCAATCCGGCCATCAGGAGTGGATACATACATATTTTGCGTGCGCAGCTTCCCCTGGTAGGGTTTCGGCAGCAAATGCCTGCTTAACAATTGATGTGCTTCCGCAATGTTTTCCCGGTTCAGCCCATTGGTTTTGGCAAAGGTGTACGCATTATACAAATCATCAATCTTCCGGGTGTAATCGGGTAAAAATTCAATGCCGAATTTTTTATGTTTAATGTACGAATCCAGTTCAATATCCTCGCCCTCTATCTTGCTCGAAAATACCGAGGCTACCGAAGTGTAAAAACTAAAACTGTCTGTCGAAATCTCCGCGTCCGTCAGCCTATCAAAGCTGTTTTGCAGCGCAATATCCACCTGTTGGCGGTGTTCGGCCAGCAGGTCAGCAGGGATCACTTTCAGTTTATCTGTCATACTGATACTTTGGCTAAATACATTGATCTATGCCCTTTAAAAATATTTCAATCCCATACATAGCGCTCGTCATATTCAACTTCGTATTTTTTAAGAATTGCCCTGAATTCTTCCTGGAATGTTTTTTTGCTATGATGTTCATGTTGATTGGCAATATAGGTGATTACTTTATCAATTTCTGTAGGATTTACAGAAAACGCCCCGTAGCCATCCTGCCAGTAAAAATTAACGAGCGACTCATCAAGTGTTTTTATCCATTTGGACGAATGCGCCTTTATTTTTTCTACCAG
Organism: Sphingobacteriales bacterium; assembly: GCA_044448725.1. Classification (GTDB taxonomy): domain Bacteria; phylum Bacteroidota; class Bacteroidia; order Sphingobacteriales; family Sphingobacteriaceae; genus Mucilaginibacter. The sequence goes on from JBIOHE010000124.1 coordinate 10,872, forward strand.
GTTCATTAGCGCTATTTTTTTTGACAGCATACATAGGATATGGACATGATCGGAATAGCCACCAATCTTTATCGGCTGACATTCCAGGTTTTTACAGATCCCTCCCAAATAACTATGCAATTCATTTTCAAAAGGGGGATGAATGAGCGGCTCACGGTGTTTGGTGCTAAACACTATGTGCACATAATTTTTTACAAGTGATTGTCCCATTTTAATTACTCTTTTCTTTATTATAAATATTCCCCGCTAACATATACATCCTTATGCCGGCTATGTCGTCCCCCGCCGTCAAACATTCGTTTTCGCTCTCAATCTTGCCCATCGCTAACATATTGCGCCCTTTCGTATGTTTCGATGGGCTATACCAATCGCTATCATATATCGCCCTTTCGTATGTTTCGATGGGCATAGCCCATCGCTATCATATATCGCCCTTTCGTATGTTTCGATGGGCTATGCCCATCGCTATCATATATCGCCCTTTCAGGGCTTTTTAAACTATTATTTCGTTTCGATGGGCTATACCCATCGCTATCATATATCGCCCTTTCGTATGTTTCGATGGGCTATGCCCATCGCTATCATATATCGCCCTTTCAGGGCTTTTTAAACTATTATTTCGTTTCGATGGGCTATACCCATCGCTATCATAT
>JBIOHE010000125.1:0-11403 GCA_044448725.1 Sphingobacteriales bacterium
ACGCAATGCTCGACGGCCTTGATCCCTATACCGAATTTGTGCCTGAATCGGAAATTGAAGAATATAAGCTGCACTACGTTAGTACACAATACGGCGGTATAGGCGCAGGCATTTTTATCCGGAACGGGAAAACTTATGTTTCGGATGTATTTTCGGGTTTCCCGGCCCAAAGGGCTGATATCCGCCCCGGCGATGAGCTTGTTAAAATAAATGATATTTCGCTTGCCGGCAAAGACAATGACCAGGTAGGTTTACTGTTAAAAGGATCGAAAGGCGCGCCCATAAAACTGGTGCTTAAACGCGACGGCGCCAATCAGCTGATAGAGAAGACACTGGTACGGGATGAGATAAAACAACCCAATGTGTCGTATTCCGGAATGGTTGACGGTAATATGGGTTATATCAAACTCGACAAGTTTCTTGAAAACTCTGCCGAAGAGGTTACCAATGCGCTGATAGCTATAAAAAAGAACAACCCTAACGGTATCATCCTCGACCTGCGCTCAAACGGCGGCGGCATATTGCAGGAAGCCGTAAAAATTGTAAACCTGTTTGTGGCTAAAGATGTTGAGGTGGTTTCGCAAAGAGGAAAAATAAAAGAGAAAAACTTTACCTATAATACAGCCAGCGAGCCGCTGGAACCAAATTTGCCGTTAGTTGTACTGGTGAACAGCCATTCCGCTTCTGCATCTGAAATTGTGGCCGGCTCATTGCAGGATCTTGACCGGGCCGTTATTATTGGCCAGCGCAGTTATGGTAAGGGTTTGGTACAGCAAACTTTTAACCTGCCTTATAACAGTTTGGTGAAAATTACTATAGCCAAGTACTATGTCCCATCGGGACGGTGCATACAGGAAATTGACTACACGCACCGTAAGGACGACGGCAGCGTAGTAAAAGTTGCCGATTCGCTGATCCATGAGTTTAAAACAAAAGACGGGCGTTCTGTTTACGACGGCAGCGGCATTTACCCTGATATTTTCGTTAAACAAGACCGTTTTGCAAATGTTACCGAAGCCCTGGTAAATAAACTGCTGATATTCGACTATGCCACCCGTTACCGGGAAACTCATCCAACGCCTGATAATGTGCGCAGCTTCGCTTTATCCGACGCTGATTATGCCGATTTTGTAAAATTCCTGGCCGACAAAAATTACACTTACAATACCGCCTCGGAGAAATTTTTAGCTGATTTGAAAAGTGCTGCAACCAAAGAAAAACAGTTCGGCGAAATACAGAGCGAATACGAGGCCTTAAAGACCAAAATGGTGGCCAGCAAAAAAAATGATCTTCAACTGCATAAAGAGGAAATAAAGGAGGTGCTTGAAAATGAGATAGCCTCGCGCTATTACTTTGAAAAAGGCCGCTACGAAACTAACTTTAAGTATGATAAGGAACTTGCACAGGCTGTAAAAATTATGCAGGATAAAGCAATGGTGGCGAATATCCTTAAGGGCGAGGGCGCCTACAAAGTTATAGGCAAACCTGTATTTGCAATGGCGTCAAAAAAAACCGATAAGGACACCGATCCCGACGAGTGATAGTTAAAAAATAAGCCTTGATCCTAAGCTTCTTAATGAGATATTTCCGGCCTGGAAAAATTAAACTAAACTATTCCCCTTTCTGCTTGTCTATCTATCCAACAATTCTATTATTTATATTTATTTTTTATGAAAAAGTTAATTTTTACAGCAGCCATATTATTTAGCTGCATTTTTGTTAAAACAGCCGAAGCGCAGATACATTTTAGTGTAGGTGTAAACATTGGTTTGCAACCCGCATGGGGCCCGGTTGGGTATGATCATGCCGATTATTATTATATGCCTGATATGGGGGTTTATTATTCTGTTCCTGCACATCAGTATATTTATTTCCAGAATAATGTATGGGTACACCGCCCCTATTTACCGCAAAGATACCGCAATCACGATTTGTACCATTGTTATAAAGTGGTAATAAATGACCGTAACCCATGGGAGCGCGACCATGAATACCACAACAGGTATGCCAGTTATGGTGGCCGCGGGGACCAGGGCGTTATTCGCGACAGTCGTGACGAGCGGTACCGTAATCACTGGAACGGAGATGGAGGCCGCGGAAATGACGGCGGCGACCACCGTGACAGAGGCCGGGGAAGTGATGGCGGCGATCATGGAGACAGGGGCCGCGGACATGACGGCGGCGACCATGGCGACAGAGGTCGTGGACATGACGGCGGCGACCACTAATTAATTATTGATTGATTTAAAAAGAACCACCCTGGTTAAAATCGGGGTGGTTTTTTTATGGATTTATTTGGTAGGGTTAACTAAACTATTCTGCTTAATGATTGTTTACTCATCAATCAATACAATAATTATGAAAAAGTTAACTTTTACAGCAGTCATAATACTGAGCTGTCTGACGTTTAAAATGGCCGGTGCGCAGATACATTTTAGTGTAGGCGTAAACATAGGTTTGCAACCGGCGTGGGGGCCTGTCGGATATGACCATGCTGATTATTATTACCTTCCTGATATCGGAGCTTATTACGACGTTCCGGCCCATCAATATATCTATTTCGAGAATAATGTGTGGGTACACCGCGCCTATTTACCGGTAAGATACCGTAATTACGACCTGTACCATGGTTATAAAGCGGTGATAAATGAACGCAATCCCTGGGAACGGCATAATGTTTACCGCGACAGGTATGCCGGTTACCGGGGGCGCCATGATCAGGGCGTTATCCGCGACAGCCGCGACAACAGATACCGGAACCATTGGAATGGCGGGGGCGATAACGGAAACAGGGGCCGGGGACAAGATAACGGCAACAGAGGAGGAGGACATGATAACGGCAACAGAGACCACGGAAATGGCGGCGACAAGGGTCATGGTCATGGCGATCACTAATTCTGAATTTATCCTTATATATAATAACGGCCCCGGTATTTTTCGGGGCTGTTTGTTTTTGAGAAAAGCCCCATCCTAATTTAAACACTGTTTCACCACCTTATTAATAGCTGCACCCCAAAAATCACCTAAGGTTTTAGCGCCTTTTTTATTTGGGTGCAGATAGAATATTCCCTGGTGGCCATGCTCCGGGTCAAGATCAGTTAAATAATGTTTCTTAAAATAGTTAAATCCCTTTTTATCGCCGGTGAACACCTGTTTTGGATTGGAAACGCCATAATCTGCAACTAACCCGTCTATTTGCAGGATATAGCTTTGTAACCTTATTAAACCTTCTGCGAGGTATTTGGCGCCGTTATAGGTATTCGGGCTGTACCATATAGGGTGCTGAAGAACAATAATGCAACCCGGAAATTCTTTCAGCAAACTGTCGGCAATGGTTTTTAAATTTTGTTTGTAAGCCTCCGGCGAAACAGGTGAGCCATTTGGGCCCTGTATGGCGCTGTCGTTGGTACCAAGTTTAACAGAAAATATCAGCAGCGCCTGTTTATCGGTAAAAGCACGTGCAGCAGCTTCAACCCCTTTAAATGCAGTACCGGTAGCCGGTAAAAAATCAACCGTGGTAAACCCGCTATGCCCCTGGTTCGAAAAATCAACTGTTCCGATATTCCTTTGCTGCCTTAAATAACTACAGGCAACAACCGGCGGGGCCTCCGCTGCCGGGTCGCTTAACCCAGCCCCGTAGGTGATACTGTTGCCGATGAACACGATGTTGAGGTTTTGTTTGGATTGGGCGGATAATAAAAAGCTGTTAAACAACAGGAGTAAAACTGCCAGCGGGATTGTTTGATGCGTAATCTTTTTGTATGCGCTCATAATAATTCTATTTAAAACTTGATTGAAAACAGGCTTGATTAAGGATATTCTCCAGTAAGGATCACACTTAACATTGCTTTGCCGGCATCTTTTGTGGCGATATTTTGAACAAAGCCTGCAATAGCGTAAAATACGCCAAAAAAGATTACGCCGCCATAGTCGCCATCATAAGCTAATGACGCCATAAGCGCACCTATTACGAGTAATAGAGGTAAGAAGTTTAAATGATAACTAAAATTCACCATGGTTCCGTTATCCGAAGTGCTGATTTCAAATTTGCCGCCGTCCAGTCTTCTGAGTGCCTTAACCCTCGACACAAACAGCACCCTCCAGTCGTCAAATGTTACTTCGTTGTTGGTTACATTGGTAATGCGGTATTTTTTTGTGTTTAATTTTGCCAGTATCTTTTCTATTATAACAGATGGTTCAAGATCGGTTGATTTTGAAGCGTGATACTTTATTTTTGTTGGAAATCTTAGGTCTTTCAACGCTTAGGGCTTTTTCAAATATACGTGCTTTGTCTCATACTTTGCGTTATTCATCTACCCGCAAACACACCCCGGCACCCCCTCTTGAGAGTAATAGCATTAAAATGGTAACTTTATTTATATTATTTCACCCCTCCATACCCCTTCAACCCCTCATAAATCTCGGCGGAGAGCAAGCCGCTTCCGCCGCCGTAATGCTGTACTATAATAATGCCGGGCCTGTGGGCTTTAAAAATCGCGCATAATTTGTCTTCGCTTTCCTGCACAATACCGCTGCCCAGTAAAATTAGCTGAAAAGGCTGCGTGCTAAATACAGCTATCGCTTCCTCATCAGTTACGGCGCCTGTTGCATGCCAGCCGGGGTTATTGTTTATCAGCCTGACTACTGTTTGCAGGATCTCCGGATGCCGGCAAATCACTAATATTTCGGTTTTACTCATATTTTTTTAGCTGAAAGCGGAAAGCAGAAAGTCCAAAGCTTTTTTACCTTCCGTCTTTCGCTTTCTGCTTTCTGCTTTCACCTCCTTAAAGCACCATCGGTACTTCCATCAGCAAAAATTCCGCGTCGGTTTCTGCGGTGATGGTAAATTTTTCGGTATCCCAAATCCCGTACCCATCGCGGGTGTTTAATACCTGTCCGTTTATTTTTATATCGCCGCTTAATACAAATATGTAAACGCCGTTTCCGGCTGCCTTCAGGCTGTATTCGGAACTTAGCCCTTTGTCGAATTTACCCAAATGGAACCAGGCATTCTGATGAATCCAGACACCTTCGTCATTTGGATTGGGCGACAGTATTTGCTGCAATTTATTATGGCGGTCCTCCAGATTTAAAGTGATCTGGTCGTACCGGGGTTCAACGTTCTTTTTATCGGGGTAAACCCATATCTGTAAAAATTTAACCCGGTGCGCCCTGTCCTTATTGTATTCGCTGTGATAAATGCCTGTCCCGGCACTCATTACCTGGATATCGCCATTTTTTATAACGGCCACATTGTTCATGCTGTCTTTATGCTCCAGGTCGCCTTCCAGCGGGATAGAGATAATTTCCATATTATCGTGCGGATGGGTGCCAAAACCCATACCAGCTTCAACGGTATCATCGTTCAGTACGCGTAATGCGCCAAAATGCATCCTTTCGGGATTATAATAGCTTGAAAAACTAAAGGTATGATAACTGTTAAGCCAGCCATGATTTGCATGTCCACGGGTTTCGGCTTTATGTAATATTGTGTTTGCCATTTTATTCTTCCTTTTTATACAACAAAGGTACTCACTAATAAAAGCCGGGAAGATGATGTAGGTTAAGAAATTAAGTGGACACAAATTTTCATGAATTATTTCGAATTTCACGAATTAGGGTAACCACTATTTTTAGGGATTAAAGCGAATTAGTGAAAATCAGGCTTTATTCGTGAAATTCGCGCTTTTCTCATCCGGCTGAAAAACTCGGGGGTTACGCCGATGTAGGAGGCAATTTGTTTTTGCGGCAGATGATCTATCAGCGTTGGGTAGCGTTTGCAGAACAGGCTGTAGCGTTCTTCGGCGGTAAGACTCATATTATCAATAATACGTTGCTGGTTAGCCACCAGTGAATTTTCGGAAAGGATGCGGAAAAACCGTTCAAATTTCGGGATCTCATCATACAGTTTTTCCTGGCCGGCTTTTGATAAAAGGATGGTCTCCGTATCTTCCAATGCTTCGATGTTCATTATACCTGGCTTTTGCGAGATCAGGCTGTACATATCGGCTATCCACCAGCCAGGCGGGGCAAAACTTATAACGTGTTCAGTACCGTTTTTATCAACCGTGAACCCTCTTAAACAGCCTGCTGTCACAAATATTGAATACCTGCATACCTCACCCTCGTTAAGCATGAATGCCTTCCGCTTAACGTTCTTGGGCTTTAAGTAAGCGAGGAAAATTTCCTTTTCACTATCATTTAGCCCGATGTATTTTGAAATATTGCTGAGCAGGAGGTCAAATGCCATATTGCATTGTTTTTAAGAACCAAGAATCAAGAGCCAGGAATCACGAAAAAACAAAGATCGGCTCATTAATCGATCGGGTTGGCTTAACCAGTTTCTTTTTGATGAATTTCTTCATTCAGCAGCCTTTTTCCTGGCTCTTGATTTACATTGTTTATGATAAAGCACGAATAGAACGAATTTATCCGGATTTTCGCTAATCCGCTTCAATTCCTGCAATCCGATTTTTTTTTAGCGTGTTATACAATTTCTTAATATTAACCGTTTGTAACTTAACTATTTATTAATCCCCGTTTAATTGTTTGGCAATAGCTATAGGCTAAACTTGCACCATGCAATTTAGCGACCCTAATTGAAAGCGCCATCAATGATTTTCAGCGTAAAATTACTAAAGACATTCGTTTTTTTTCTGTTGCTTTTTAGCTTTTCACAGGTTTATTCACAATCTGTCCCGCTTCCGAATGCTTTTGCACATAATGATTATCGTCACCGGCGCCCTTTGTTTGACGCCGTTGAAAATGGTTATACAAATATAGAGGCCGATATTTTTCTGGAAGGCAATCATATCATTGTTGCACATGTTAATCCTTTTTTCAGGAGGAGAAGGACGTTAGAAACCCTTTATTTAAAACCATTGAGCGAAATGGTTGAAAAAAATAACGGACAGGTTTATAAAGGCTATAACCAGCCTGTTATTTTAATGATTGATGTTAAAACCGGCGCTAAAAACACGTATAACGCACTGAAACCTCTGCTCGAAAAATACAGGCCGATGCTTTCAAGTTACGATCATGGCAAGGTTTCACCGGGGGCGGTAACGGTTGTTCTGTCGGGCCATAAACCTTATAATTTGATTAAAGGTGAAGAAACCCGGCTGGCTTTTATTGATGAAGATCTCCGGAAAACCGTTAAGGACACTACGACAGCCAACGTTTATACCATGTCGAGCTGTAAATATTCAAAGCTTTTAGCATGGACGGGCAATGGCGCCATACCCGAAAATGAACGGATCAGGCTTTGTTCTTATGTAAACATGGCCCATAAATACAGGAAAAAAGTAAGGCTCTGGGCCTCGCCCGAAAACGCCGTGGTTTGGAAAGAACTATTAACATGCGGTGTTGACCTGATAAACACCGATAAACTGGTTAGCCTCAAAAACTTCCTGACCAGTTATGATACCAGCTATGCCAATTCACCAAAGCCGCAGCAAAGGCCCGCTGGCATGGGGGTTTTAAACCTGTAAATTACCGGTGTGTCGAAAATACCAATTTCCCAATTCGTGAAATTCGACTCAATTCGTGAAAATTAGTGCAATTATGTCTTTAGTGTTTTCTGTTCGTTTTGCAGCATAATTAATGCTTTGGCAGCCCGTACTTTTCGGGTGTCCTCAGCTTTAGCTGAACCTACCCAGTCGCAATACCCCTGTTTGTATGATTTTGACAGCCCTTCGAAAAAGGTTTTTGCCTTGGCATCGCCTGCAAGCAATATTTCCAGTTCGGCAGGAATACCCTCTATATGTTCGCCTTTTTTCAGCATTGTATCTTGATTTTATTTTAACAAATAACGCAAATTTATTCAAAACACAACAAACTCAACCGTCACACCAATTCGTGTAATTCGATTCAATTCGTGAAAATCAGTGCCCGTTAATTCTTATAATGTGAATGCTTTCAGATACGATTGCTTCCAGTTACCCCAATTCTTGGTGGCCTTTGCAAGCGTTGCATTCAATTCATTCTTGTTCACCGGTTTGCCTTTTTTGGGTGGCAGTAAGGCTTTGTTATCAATGGACATGTCAGTTACTTTGGTTGCAAACCAGGTTATATTTTCATGAGGAAGCGCCAATCCCAAAATCATTCCGGGTAAACCGGTAAACGATTCAGGACCACCTGATACCGGTATCTGCTCGGTATAAAAAGCAACCACATAAACCGAATCAAGCACAAGTGCATTTGCCCTGCGGCAAACAAATCCGCTTATTACCCGGGTTTCGTCGGTAATTTTCCACCTGATCTTGCGGGTACTGTCTTTAACCAGGAACAGGTCGTCAAAAACCTTTTTCTCCCCGATAAACGAAGATGATTCCAGGTCTGTAAAAACTGTATTATTTTGACCTACCATCGCGGCATCCCCAAAGAAATTTCCCGGACCGGCATCATCTTCTGTTGGCACAAACATGGTTTTATTGCCGGCAAAGCTCAATGTGCTTTTTAGCTTTTTAAATTGCGGCTGATTTTTTATATACGAGTCATAAATCGGTTGGTAAAACACTTCGTTGTCCTTATTAATCTGCTTTTTTAACAAGGCGTACATATTTATGGTTTTCTCATATTCAATAACGCCCGAAGTTGTGAAATGAGCATTTGTTTGTGCAGATGAAACACTAACCGATAGCACCAATATTGCTGTGAAAAAAATTATTGCGTTCTTCATATTTTTATTTTTTTGCTGCAATTCCACCAAATTTGCTAAAATCCCAAACAAGCGAAATCATAAAATATCTTTTAATAGTAGTATAACTGTTTTGAGTAATGAGGTTTCCGCTTACGTTCCTGCTGAAGCCCACATTTTGGTTAAGCAGGTCATTACCGGACAAAGAGAACTTTAGCTGGTCGTCCTTAAGAAAAGTTTTGCTTAGGGATGCGTTTAACAAAGTGCGGTTAAAATCGGTATTAAATGTTTGCGTTTTCCCTCTCCACTCGTAGGTTCCGTCCGACCCGATCTGGAATTTTCCGGGAAGATAAACAGTGAAGCCGCCGCGTGCATTGAATCCCCTGCCATTGTTATTTGTTCCGGGGTTTAACGATGAACCGCTGATGGTATAATTGGGGCCGAAACTAAAATTAAAGTTGTACTTTTTCTGGACGTATTTCGAAACCCTGAAATCTACTGTATAGGTAAATGACTTTGTAAGGTCTATCGCTCCGTTGGATAAGTTATAGTAGTTATTTCCATTCGCATTAAAATCTAAGCTAATATATAAATCGGATTTTTCAAGTTTTCGCCCTATAGATGAATAAAGATATAGTTCAGACTGATCTTTGCCATTAAGGTTAAAATATTGATTGGTGGATTTACCGGTGGTGAAATTTGTCACCAAATTACTTACGATTGGGTTAGAAGTGGTAGAATAGGAAGCATATATATATGCCTGCTGACCGCTTAACACCTTATACGAATTATAGCTTATATTGAACCGGTTTGTAAACGATGGCTGAAGGTTGGGATTACCTAAAGTAATGTTTATAGGGTCGGTAATTATGGGCACAGGTTGTATTTGGCTAATGGTGGGTTGGGTAGTACTGCCCTGGTACTCCAATTCGAATGATCGGCTATCCGAAAACCGGTATTGGTATTTTGCCTGCGGGTCCCAATTTACAAAACGCCTTTTATAGGTGCTGCCGGTAAATACATCCACCTGGTTAAAGTTAACGTTGGATACTTTTGTGCCGAAATTAATGATGGTTTTATTTTTTTTATAATTTATTATGGCTCCAACCAGGTTCGATAGTGCATTCAGCTTAAAATTATTGCTTAGCGTATCAACTCTCTGGTCATATACGCCTGGTGCCGACGCATTAAATGAACTTCTGTCGGAGGTGCCATTATCAATACCTGCTCCATAATTAAAAATCGCCGAAAAACTCTTTGAAAGTGGTTCTGTATAGGTAGCATTTGCCTTTAGTACCGAGCTATTTGTGCTATTTGTTACGTATTGGTCGATAATTTGGGGAGGCTTGACTATCTTATAAAATTCGGCATCAGATTTCAGGTAACCATTCGTCTGGGTTTGGTTAATGGCTTCACTAACATTTAGAGAAAAAGTGCGTCCCTTCTTCCTGAACTTTTTGGTATAAAATGCACTTGCATCAAAGATCTGTGTATTGCCTTTGTTATTTACATCGCGTTTATCTGTATTTACTAAGTTACCGTTCTCCTTCTGGTTTGAAAAGAAGCTGCTGGTGGTTTGGGTGTTTTTTAAAGTTCCGTCAACCATTACCTTTAAATTCGATGAGGTATCAAGTTTCAACTGGTAAGTAGCATCAAGTTTTTGGCGGAATATGATATTATCAAATTTTTGATGAGAACCACCATAAAGCACACTATCCTTCGCATTATTTTGACTTAAAGTACTATCTGTACCATTAACTTCCAGCGAGCCTATTTTGTAATTAGCGTTGATAGATTCCTTGTCATTATTAAATTTACTGTCATAGTGCAATCCGCCGGTGCGGGCAAGCGGCGTTCCCTGCCCGTCGTATCGCCCGTCCCATGAGGAAAGCTCGTCGTTACTGCCATTAAACATTAATCCGCCATCATCCATAACTTCCAGATTATCCGATGATCCGTATTTTTGATTGTCCTGCCAGCCCAAACCGGTTTTGCCATTGTCGCCCACTGTAGCATAAGCGGAAAACTTTTGTTTAGCCTTAAACATATTAAACAACAGTTGTCCCGAATAATAGCCGTCACTGCCGTCACCAACATCAACTTTTCCGAAATAGCCGTTCTTTTTATCCTCTTTTAGCTTAATATTAATAGTTTTGGTCTTTTTGCCGTCATCAATGCCTGTAAACGTAGCCTGGTCGCTTTTGTTATAATATATCTGTTATTTATCCACCATATCGGCCCGCAGATTTTTAGTTACAAGGGTAGGGTCGTCGCCAAAAAACTCTTCCCCATCAACCAACACCTTATTAACCGTTTGGCCCTGGGCGGTTATCTTCCCGTCCTGATCAACCTGGATGCCAGGCAGTTGTTTTAACAGGTCTTCTATTTTCGCATTGGGTTCTATTTTAAACGCCCGGGCGTCAAACTCGGTGGTATCACCTTTTATTTTTATAGCGGCCCTGGTACCTTTAATAATTACATCGGCAAGCAGTTTTGCCTTCAGCAGCATATTTAACCTGCCAAAATCATGGGCGTTATGGACAGAATCCAAAGCGAATTGTTCTACATAATCGGCATAACCGGGATAGGTTACCAGTAGTATAAATTTCCCTTTACCCAGGTTGCTGACGGCAAATGATCCATCGGAGCCGGCACGTGTAAATGCCCGCAGGATAGAGTCTTTGGCGTTTAAAACGCTTATGGAGGTGTTTGTCAGATTAGATTTGGCAGCTGTATCCGCTATTTTGCCTTTAACGGTATATGGA
>JBIOHE010000126.1:0-11337 GCA_044448725.1 Sphingobacteriales bacterium
ATATTGTTACATGCTGTTTTATTTTTGCAAGCCAATAATCTGATGTATAATTGAGTTATATTTAAAATATCAATAAACGAATTTATGAAAGCCTCAAAAGTATTAGTAGTTATGCTTTTAGCTATGTTTAGCTATTGTGCAGTAAGTGCCCAGCCGAAGCATCACAAGTTTCACAAAAGACATCATGTGATCAGGCATCGTAAGCACTAATTGCAGCAATGTATTAAAACAAAACAGGCCCCGAAAATCCGGGGCCTGTTTTGTTTTAATATAAAATATGACTTTAAAGCTTCCGCTTCACTTCTACATTTTCGTAGGCTTCAACAATGTCACCAACCTCAATATTATTAAAGTTGTGGATGTTTAAGCCGCATTCGTAGCCGGTGTTAACTTCTTTAACGTCATCCTTAAAGCGTTTTAACGAGGCGAGTTCGCCGGTATAAATTACAACGCCTTCGCGCACGATGCGTATTTTACTGTTCCGGGTAATTTTACCGTCAAGTACCATACAGCCGGCAATGGTGCCAACTTTGCTTATCTTAAAGGTTTCACGGATTTCCACATTGGCTACAATCTTCTCTTCAAAAGTTGGGGCCAGCATGCCTTCCATCGCAGCTTTTATCTCATTTATGGCGTCATAAATAATAGAGTAAAGCCGGATGTCTATCTGTTCCTGCTCGGCAAGTTTGCGCGCACTGCCCGAAGGCCGCACCTGGAACCCAATAATTATAGCATCCGATGCGGAGGCGAGCAATACATCCGATTCGGAGATCTGCCCAACGGCTTTCGAGATAATATTTACCTGTATTTGCTCAGTAGATAGTTTTAACAGCGAGTCGGACAAGGCTTCAATAGAACCATCCACGTCACCCTTAACAATAATGTTAAGCTCTTTAAAGTTACCCACTGCCAAACGGCGGCCGATTTCATCAAGCGTAATATGTTTTTGTGTGCGTAAACCTTGTTCGCGTTGTAATTGCAGGCGCTTATTGGCAATTTCACGAGCTTCAACTTCGCTTTCCAGTACGTTGAATTTATCGCCGGCTGTTGGTGCGCCCTGCATACCCAACACCTGTACCGGTGTTGAAGGCCCGGCTGATTCAACCCGCTGGCCACGTTCATTCGTCAACGCTTTTACACGTCCGCTGTAACAGCCAGCCAGTATAGGATCGCCCACTTTTAACGTTCCGGCCTGCACTAAAATAGTAGTAACTATTCCGCGCCCTTTATCTAAGGCAGCTTCAATCACAGTTCCTACAGCACGTTTATTTGGATTAGCTTTTAGCTCAAGCAATTCAGCTTCAAGCAATACTTTTTCTAACAGCAGTTCGACATTTAAGCCCGTTTTGGCTGATATTTCCTGCGACTGGTATTTACCGCCCCATTCTTCAACCAAAATGTTCATGGCTGATAATTGCTCACGGATTTTATCGGCATTTGCGCCGGGCCTGTCAATTTTGTTAAATGCGAAAATAATAGGCGCTCCGGCAGCCTGTGCGTGGTTTATTGCCTCGCGGGTTTGCGGCATCACGCTGTCATCAGCAGCAATTACAATAATTACAATATCTGTTACCTGGGCGCCTCTGGCACGCATGGCGGTAAACGCCTCGTGACCCGGCGTATCCAGGAATGTTATTTTTCCTTTATCATCCGGCAAAGTCACTTCATAAGCGCCAATGTGCTGGGTAATACCCCCGGCTTCGCCGCCTATAACGTTTGTTTTACGGATAAAGTCGAGCAATGAAGTTTTACCGTGGTCAACGTGGCCCATTATGGTTACAATCGGCGCGCGTGGTATCAGGTCTTCCGGGTTATCAGGCTGATCAAGGTTACCCTCTTCATCCTGTGGTTTTACAAACTCCACCTGGTAACCAAATTCGTCAGCAACAATGCTCAAAGTTTCGGCGTCAAGCCGTTGGTTAATAGAAACGAACATACCCAGGCTCATACAGGTAGAGATGATCTGCGTAACAGAAACATCCATCATCGAAGCCAGTTCGTTTGCAGTAACAAACTCTGTAACCTTTAATACTTTTGATTGCAGTTCCTGCTCCATTGCCAGTTCTTCGGCAGTAGCGGCTACATCATCGCGTTTTTGACGGCGGAATTTAGCCCGCTGTGCAAACTTACCTGATTTACCGGCACCGCTTAAACGTGCTAATGTTGCCTTAATCTGGTCTTGTATATCTTTTTCTGTTGGTTCTTCCTTCGGACCGGTATTTTGTGCCGCGTTACGGTTCCTGAAATCAGGCCTGTTGCCCCCTCCCTGGTGGGAGCCTCCGCCTGCCGGCGGATGATTGGCGCCCCGGTTCCTGAAATCAGGACGGTTCCCGCCATGCGGCTGCTGCTGTCCGGGCGGGTTTGCAGCCTGCTGTCCAGCATGATTTGCCGCCGGGTTGCCCTGTTGCGGATTATGCCCGCCCGGCCCCTGGTGGTCTTTACGTTTTCTCTTGCGCTTATGATCGGCAGCGTTATTTGTGTTTGATGATGACGCTACCGGATTACGTTTTGGCGGATTAACCGGTAATTGTATTTTGCCAACTACATTGGGGCCCGTTAAACGCTCGGCTTTCGCCCTTATTACTTCGGGTTCCTGCGGCTCGTCAGGTGCTTCAACTACAGGAGTTTCTACAACCTTTTCTGGCTCAACTACAGGTGGCGCAACGGTTGGAGCAACGGTTGGAGCAATATTTGCAACTACCGGTGGAACAATTTCCTTTTTAATTTCTGCAACCGGAGCTTCGGGTATAATTTCTTTTGCTGTTTCGGGCAGCGGCTTTTCTACCGGCACTTCCTGTTTTACAACAACCTCAACCTTTTTCTCAACAGGTTTTTCGACCGGCTGCGGTTTGGCATTAAGATTATCAAGATCAATTTTACCAACAACTTTTACACCAGGTAAAACTTCATTATGCTCCTCAACTTTTTCATGCTGCGGCTCAACAGGTTTCGGTTTTTCAGCTACAACAGGATGCGCAAAATGATGTCCCGCATTTTTTATAAGAATCTCTTCGTTCTCGAAGTCTCGCGAACGGCGGTGCTCAATTGGTTTTTCGGGGAATTGAGCGGTATCTTCTTTTCTTATTTTTCCGATACTGATCTGTTTGGCTTCCTCCTTAATAATTTTATCCACAGCAAACTCTTTCAAAAGAGCATTGTACATGTCGCCATCGAGTTGGGCCATAGGATGCTTTTGAACCTTATAGCCCTTTGTCGCTAAAAAATCGACAATAGTACCGGTACCGATATTCAGCTCTTTTGCTGCTGTAAATAATTTTATGGATTTGTCTTCTGACATTTATTATTATTCTTTCTCTGCTATTTTATGCAAAAATACGATTTTAATTTTTGTTATTACGCTTATTCAAACTCTGCCTGTAGAATTGATAATACATCCTTAACAGTTTCTTCTTCCAGGTCGGTGCGTTTTACCAACTCATTAACGGTTAATGCCAGCACCGATTTTGCCGTATCTAAACCAATTCGTTTAAATTCATCAATAATCCAGCTTTCAATTTCGTCTGAAAATTCTTCAATGTCCACATCTTCATCGCTTTCATCAGCCTCACGGTAAACATCAATTTCGTACCCGGTTAACTTGCCGGCCAGTTTTATATTGTGGCCGCCGCGGCCAATTGCCAGCGAAACCTGGTCGGGTTTTAAATATACCGCCGCTGTTTTTTTCTCATCATCCAGCTTAATAGAGGTGATTTTAGCCGGCGATAAGGCACGCTGAATGTACAACTGCAAATTATTGGTGTAATTGATCACATCAATATTCTCGTTTTTAAGTTCGCGTACTATCCCGTGAATACGTGATCCTTTCATCCCAACACAGGCGCCAACAGGGTCAATACGGTCATCATAAGATTCTACGGCAACCTTAGCCCTTTCGCCCGGTTCACGAACAATTTTTTTAATGGTAATCAGCCCGTCAAAAATTTCGGGGACCTCCATTTCAAATAAACGCTGTAAAAACTCAGGCGCTGTACGCGAAATAATGATCTTCGGATTGCTGTTCAGCATATCTACCTTATCAACAACCGCTTTTACGGTATCGCCCTTTTTAAAGTAATCGGCAGGGATCTGTTCTGATTTTGGCAGCAACAGCTCATTGCCTTCATCATCAAGCACTAAAGTTTCCTTTTTCCAAACCTGGTAAACCTCGCCGGTAACAATTTCGCCAACGCGGTCTTTGTATTTTCTGAAGATCTCATCTTTTTCAAGTTCAAGGATCTTTGAAACCAGTGTCTGGCGTGCCGCAAGAATAGCGCGGCGGCCAAAACTCTCTAAAGTAACCTGTTCAATGTAATCATCACCTACCTCAAGTGTGGGGTCAAGTGTTTTTGCTTCTGCCAATTCAATTTCCAGGTCATCGTCCTCACTGAAACCATCCTCCATTACCTTACGTGTACGCCATATTTCAAGGTCACCATTATCGGTATTGACAATTACGTCGCAATTTTCATCATTGCCGTACTTTTTCCTGATCATGCTTCTGAAAACGTCTTCCAGCACGCTCATCATGGTTGGGCGATCGATGTTTTTGAAATCTTTAAATTCCTGAAAAGAATCAATTAAATTAATATTGCTCATTTTCTTACTTGAATGATACTAAAACTTTTGTTTCTGTTATTTTACCAATCGGGATCACGCTTTCAACAGTTTCCGCCTTTTTCCCTTTTTCTTTTACTTTTTCTTCAATTACTATGGCATTTTCTGTGATGCCAGTCAGCTTGCCTTCTCGTTTTGTACCATCTGCCATTTTAATGGACAAATTTCGGTCAATATTTTTTAAATATTGCCTTATTGAGGTAAGCGGCGAATCAATTCCCGGCGATGAAACCTCAAGGTTATACGCAGTTTCAATCACATTTTCCTCTTCTAACCGGAAACCCACATGCCTGCTTATGGCCGCGATATCATCAATACCAATGCCATTATCCCCGTCAACCAATATAATCAGCTTCCCGTTAGCATGCATTTTTACATCCACAATAAACAGGTTTGGTTTATCGGCTATCTTCTCTTCAATCAGCTCCCTTACTCTTTTTTCAATATTCATTACCTTTCGGATAATTTGATTGATAAAATAAAAGAGGGGACAATCGCCCCCTCTTTTTTAATTCACCTGCAAATATAGTGTTTTTATTGGGGATTCAAAGTGTTTTTTAGTGAATAATGCGTTTTGTCAGCGCAGAGCGGTCAGTGATGAGTAGCCGGTGGTGAATCAATGTCGTTTACCTGGGAAACCCGGGGATTTCCCCCTCTGATCCGATAGCTCCGGGATTAAAGAGGGCGAAAATTGAAGGCAGAACACACATTATTTCATTAGGCAAACAGCATTGGCCCGCAAATTCATATTACGCCGCAGAATTGTGCATGCACGAACGCAGAGTGCCGGCATTATTATCATCGGGTATTATTCTTCGGTCAGCACCGTAAACTTAAACTCCAGCGGTTCAAAGTTTTTTATAAGTTCATCAATGAGGCTTTGTCCCCATTTTACATAAAACAGGCCAAAGTTTTCGGTGCGCTCCTGCAGGCTGTCTTTTGGGAAAAGATCGCTTTTAATTTGTTCCACCTGGTGCAAACGGGTTTGGTAATTCCGTTTTTCGGCTTTTACAAGCTTTTTCTCCAGGTTATCCATCGCATGTTTAAGCCGCGCCTGTACAGCATCGGCAGATGGCGCAAGGGTATTGTCAATTTTATAGGCCCGGAGTTTTATCTTCTCAAAAACACAAGCCAGCTCACGCCACTCTTCGGCCAGGTTCAAAGTATGTTTGCTGTGTTTTTTTACCCAGTCGTTTTTAATGCTGTCGGTATCTTTGAACAAATCAACAGGTTCCAGGTCCATTTTAGTGATCTTCGCAGCCTGTTCTTTACCAATAAGCAAGCCTGAATTTCTGAGGATCAGGATCGGGAAACCGACGCCATAATGCTCAAATGTTGATTTCAGCTCAAGCCAGTAAACCACTTCGGCGCCGCCGCCGATGTAGGCTATATTAGGCAAGATACATTCCTGGTACAGGGGGCGCATTACCACATTCGGACTAAAACGTTCGGGATAAAGATTGATCTCCTGTTTCAATTCTGCTTCCGAAAAACTGATCTCGCTGTTTAACACCAGGTAACTGTCTTTTTCAAATACGATACGTTCGCGCAGGCCATCCAGTAAATAAAAGAAATTGATCTCACGTGGGTTAACCTGAATGTGTACACCTAATGCCGCTAATTTTTCGTTAGTGGCGCTTATATTTTTAAAACTGTTTTGTTCAATAATATCATGCTCAATAACAGGAGCAAATTGCTGTTTGAACCTGTGGTCGTCGGCGTCAATAATCACCAGGCCATATTGGCCAAACAAAGCATTCACGAGGTATCGGGTAGCATCCGCAAGTTTGTCGAATTTGGTATAGGCGGTTTCTACAATGCCGGCAAGTACCGCTGAGTACCCGTTTATCCCAAGCACACCCTTATATTGGTTTAGCGCCTGTCGCATAGTTTCCGGGTCTATCCTTCCGGTAGCACCCGAGGCCTCGTACCACCAATGTACTTTTTTGCCGCCGATATTGGTATAATTTATTTCGGCAAAATCATGGTCCTCGGAGGCCATCCAATAAACCGGCACGAAGTTTTTATCAGGGAATTTTTCTTTTAGCTGCCGCGATAATTTAATAGCCGTAACAATTTTGTAGATGAAATAAAGCGGCCCGGTAAAAATATTAAGCTGATGGCCGGTGGTAATGGTGTAGGTGTTTTCTTTTGATATAAGATTTATATTTTCCAGTACCAAAGGCCATTTTTCAGAAGTATAAAACCTATTATCTTCCTCATTATCAATACCGTACTGCGAATCTAAAACATTTGCCAACATATCCCGGTCGGCTACAACTTTTTTGTCTTTTAAAAGTTCGGCAAATCCGTTCAAATCTGGCCGGAAACCGTAAAACGGGCGTATTGCCGGGAGGTCTTCCAGGTAATCAATAACGGTTTGGGAAAAGTAACCGGTGTCTTTATAGTCTATACAGGAAGATTCCATTTTTTTATTTCGGATTTTCGATTTCGGATTTGAAATACCAAACACCAGTTTGCAATTTTAATTAATGCGTCCGAATTTAGATTTTTAATTTCTAAAATGACGAACGGAGCGCCAAAAACCGTTTATTTTACAATATGTCCATAAAGGCTTGTTATTATCCTTCGGCGCTGAATAGCAGAGTTGATTTTTATCCGCTAAATTTTTATATTTGATTGATGCTTAACATTGCAAAGAAAGAGAAATATACAATCGCAGATTATATGCTGCTGGAAGAGGGTGCGCCTTTTCAGTTAATTAATTACGACTTAGTTATGTCACCTTCACCTGTTCCGTTTCACCAGGCTATCTCTGTACGGCTTGTACAAGCGCTATCCAATTTTTTGGACAGCAAAAATGATAATGGTTTTTTAGCCCACGCCCCTGCCGATGTAAAATTTGACGATGGGAATGTGCTGCAGCCGGATATACTTTATGTTTCGGAAGAAAGAAAAGCCGAAATTGTGAAAGACCGGGTAGAGGGTGCGCCGGATTTGATTATTGAGATACTTTCCCCTTCGAACGCCTATTATGATTTGAAGCAAAAAAAAGACATATACGAAAAATACGGTGTTAAAGAATACATTATAGTTGACCCCATCGCCCAGGATTTACAAGTATTTGTATTAAAGGACGGCGTTTATTACCTGCATCAAAAAGCACAGAAAAACGAGTTGTTAAATTCGGTGTTGTTGCCTGGGTTTAGTATTGAAGGTAAGAAGGTTTTTAGGTAGGCGTTGATTCTATTTCACCACCCGCCCATACAAATCAAAATCCTCAGCGCTATCAATCTTAACGTTAACAAAACTGCCAACAGTGGCATAATCAACGTTTGCATCAATTAAAACCTCATTATCAACTTCGGGCGAATCATATTCTGTACGACCAACAAAATACGCGCCGTCCTTTTTATCCACCAAAACTTTATAGGTATTCCCGATCTTTTCCTGGTTTTTATCAAAAGAAATGCCTTGCTGTATTTCCATAATGACATCAGCACGGTCCTGTTTCAGTTCGGCTGGCACATCATCAATCAGTGAAAAGGCGGAGGTTTTTTCTTCGTGCGAATAGGTAAAGCAGCCCAAACGGTCGAATTTTGTTTCTTCCACCCATTGCTGCATTTCTTCAAAATCTTTTTCAGTTTCGCCGGGGTAGCCGGTAATCAGCGTGGTACGCATGGCAATTCCGGGTACTTTATCGCGGATGGTATTTACCAGATCGATGGTTTTTTGCTTGGTGATACCGCGGCGCATGGATTTCAGCATATTATCGCTTATGTGCTGCAAAGGCATATCCATGTACTTGCAAATATTGTCCCGCTCGTTCATCACATCCAGTATTTCCATCGGGAAGCCCGAAGGATAGGCGTATTGGAGCCTGATCCACTCAATACCCTCCACATCCGAAAGACGGCGCAACAACTCATCAAGATTACGCCTGCCGTACAGGTCGAGGCCGTAATAAGTTAAATCCTGGGCAATTAATATCAGTTCTTTTGTGCCGTTTTTTGCTAATTTCTGTGCATCCTTTACCAATTGGTCAACCGGTTGTGAAAGGTGTTTGCCGCGCATCAGCGGAATTGCACAAAATGAACACGGACGGTTACAACCCTCGGCAATTTTGAAATAGGCAAAATGCGAAGGGGTGGTTAACAGGCGTTCGCCGATCAGTTCATGCTTATAATCAGCTCCTACAGATTTCAATAACTTTTGAAGGTCATTAGTGCCAAAGTAAGCATCAATATTAGTGATCTCCGCTTCCAGTTCGGGCTTGTAGCGCTCAGAAAGGCAGCCGGTGACAATCACTTTGCCAACCTTTCCCTGTTCTTTAAGTTCGCTGTATTGTAAAATAGTATCGATGGATTCCTGCTTGGCATTATCAATAAATCCGCAGGTATTAATTACGATAATATCATCGCTGCCCACTTTATCAGATTCATGCACCACATCAAATTGGTTGCCTTTGAGCTGACCCATCAGGATCTCGGAATCGTAGATGTTTTTGGAACAACCGAGGGTGACTACATTTACCCGTTGCTTAGCGGGTTTTACCGGCTGATGAATTTCTTTTGTCTTCATTATATCACATCTTGTCATTGCGAGGCACGAAGCAATCGCGAACTATGCATAACGGTCATGCACGGCGACGAGATTGCCGCGCTGCGCTCGCAATGACATAGTTTTTTATTTATTGTTTAAAGAGTGAATCAACGAAAGCCTGACGGTCAAATAACTGCAAATCGTCTTTCCCTTCGCCCACTCCAATATATTTTACAGGTATTTTAAACTGATCGGATATACCAATAACAACCCCGCCTTTTGCTGTGCCATCAAGCTTCGTTAAGGCAAGCGCATTAACGGCTGTAGCTTCGGTGAATTGTTTGCATTGCTCAATGGCATTTTGACCGGTGGATGCGTCCAGCACCAGCAATATTTCATGCGGCGCACCAGGGACTACCTTTTGCATCACATTTTTTATTTTGGTAAGCTCGTTCATCAGGCCTACCTTATTATGCAGGCGGCCTGCGGTATCAATAATGGCCACATCATCGCCATTGGCTACGGCCGACCGTAAAGTATCGTAAGCCACGGAAGCGGGATCGGAGCCCATATCCTGTGCAACAACTTTTACGCCTATGCGTTCGCCCCAAAGTTGTATTTGTGCAACAGCGGCTGCGCGGAAAGTATCGGCTGCGCCAATGACCACTTTGCTGCCTGCCTGTTTCAATTTATAAGCAAGTTTGCCAATGGTTGTAGTTTTACCCACACCATTTACACCCACAACCATTATTACATAAGGTTTATGGCTGCCATATTCAAAATTCGAGAAATCGTTACTGTTGTTTTCGGCAAGTAATTGCTGAATTTCATCTTTCAGCAGGCCGTTCAATTCGGAGGTGCCTACATATTTATCCCTGGCTACGCGGGCCTGTATGCGTTCAATGATCTTTAGGGTAGTTTGAACGCCAACATCCGATGTTACCAGAACTTCTTCCAGTTCATCAAGAACATCATCATCAACACTTGATTTTCCGGCTATTACCTTGGTGATCTTTGAAAAAAAGTTATCCTTGGTTTTTTCCAAACCGGTATCCAGCGCCTCCTGTTCCTGCGGCGTGCTTTCCTTTTTTTTGAAAAAATCGAATAATCCCATTTTGGCCTCACCTAAACTGCACAGCATTCATGAATGCCGATAAAATACAAACAACTGAATAATCCTCTCCAAAGGAGAAGACTTTTTAAATTTAACTATTTTGGTTTACTCTCCCGCTTTTCACCCTCTCCTTTGGAGAGGGCAGGGTGAAGCAAACAAAAAAAGCCTTCTCGTAAAACAAGATGGCTTTTATATTTTGATCAAAAATTACCGGTTATAATTTTCCGGCAATCGCGTCTTTAACAAAATCGTTAGCAACGATTTGTGTTTTAAACGAGTAAGCACCTGTGCGTGGTGATTTCACCATGGTGATTACTTTTGAATAATCTTTGCCTTTACCTGCTACTTTCAGCGTTGCAACTACTTTCTTTGCCATCTCTTTTTAATTATTGAATTGTTGAATTATTGAGTTATTGAATTGATCTTTTCTTTAAACTTAATCAACCAATCAACTCAATCAACTAATTATTTTATTTCCTTGTGAACGGTTACTTTTCTTAAAACCGGGTTGAATTTCTTCATTTCCAGTCTTTCAGTTGTATTTTTTTTGTTCTTGGTAGTAATATAACGCGACATACCAGGCATGCCGCTTGTTTTATGCTCGGTGCATTCTAAAATTACCTGAACCCTGTTGCCTTTCTTAGCCATCTCTTTTTAATTATTGAATTATTGAGTTAGTGAATTAGTGAATTGATTGGTTGTTGAAAATTTAACCTAATCAACTACTCGCCGTTCACCACTCACCAATTAAATGTACCCTTTTTTTACAAATTTATTGATACAGGCAGTGATGCCATTTTTGCTGATAGTTTTAACAGCTGAAGTAGAAACCTTTAAGGTTATCCATTTATCTTCTTCAGGAATATAAAACTTCTTAAGTTTTAAGTTTGGGTGAAATCTGCGTTTAGTTTTAACGTTTGAGTTAGAAACGTTGTTACCAACCAAAGACCCTTTTCCTGTTAGATCACAAATTCTTGACATGACAAATCTTTTTAATTCTACCCCTTTTTGTAAAGAGTTTGCAAATATCAGGATTTTAAGTCAAATATTCAACAGTGATTTTAAAATATTTTGAAAAAGATTTAGGTGGGTTAATAGTAGGTGAT
>JBIOHE010000127.1:0-11191 GCA_044448725.1 Sphingobacteriales bacterium
TAACTATCCAATGCAATTACTAATAAAAGCATTTACATAATATGGTTAACGATCAAATTATCATATATCAAACACCTGATGGGCAAACATCTATTGACGTAAAAGTTGAAGCAGATACTATCTGGTTAACGCAGTATCAGCTTACAGACTTGTTTAAACGGGATAGAACAGTTATCACAAAGCATTTAAACAATATTTTTAAGGAAGGGGAACTGGATGAAAAAAGCAATGTGCAAAAAATGCACATTGCAAATGCCGACCGGCCTGTATCTTACTATAGTTTAGATGTGATAATATCCGTGGGGTACAGGGTAAAATCGACACAGGGAACCCAATTTCGTATCTGGGCAAATAAAGTCCTTAAAGAATACCTGATAAAAGGATACGCCATAAATGAACAAAAGTTAAAAGAAAAGGCAGAAAAGTTTCATGAGTTAAAACAAACGGTCGCCCTTTTAAGCAATGTGCTTAGAAATAAAGAACTGTCTTCGGAAGAAGCAACCGGATTGTTAAACGTCATCACCGACTATAGCTATGCATTAGATATACTGGATCAGTATGATCACCAGGTATTAATACTGGAGGGAACAACCGATCAGGCTTTATTTGTAGCAACTTATGAAGAAGCGATGCAAGCCATTAAAGACCTGAAAGATAAATTTGGTGGCAGCACCTTATTCGGTAACGAAAAAGATGATTCTTTTAAAGGCTCCATTGGAACAATTTATCAATCTTTCGGCGGGGTTGAGTTTTATCCTACCATTGAAGAAAAAGCTGCCAATCTTCTGTATTTTGTGGTAAAAAACCATTCTTTTTCAGACGGCAACAAGCGAATCGCAGCTTACCTGTTTGTTTGGTTTCTGGAAAGGAACAAAATTCTATATCGCGGGGATGGATCTAAACGGATAGCCGATAATGCCTTAGTGGCCTTAACCCTAATGATTGCCGAAAGCAAACCGGATGAAAAGGACATAATGGTAAAAGTTGTGGTTAACCTGATTAACTCTAAAAACTGAAGCCACCCGTATCAACGGCAAAACAAAGCTCTCCCCGCACATCAGAAAGCTTCACCCAGCGCTACATATAAACCTGTTTGCCTTTTTTCACCGGGGCGTTTTTCACCAACGCCATAATCCATGCGGATACTCAGGCCTTTTTGCACATCGAAAAAGTAACGGACCCCGCCGCCATAATTGGGTTTAAGGTCGTATGTGCTAAAAGTAGAATGAAAAACTTCACCTGTTCCTGCAAAACCAATAATACCAAATCGTTTGCTGATGCGGTAGCGCAATTCTGTTTGCCCGGCAAGCAGGTTACGGTCGCGGAAACGGCCATTGTAATAACCGCGCATCATACCATCGCTACCCATGGCCGGTAGCAAATAAAATGGTGATTGCCCGCCAATGAGGCTTTGTTCCTGTACATCCAGGCCTAAAACCAATTGTTTATCTAAAGAAAAAAAGCCCGAGTATTCAATATTAAATAAGCCGCCCTGGTAATTATTGTTGGCCAAAATGCCATGCATTATATTAAGATAGGCCGTAACAATGTTGCCTTTAGTGGTATAAGTATTATTGTTGCGTGTATCAAAAATCACACTTGGGCCTGCAAAAATACTTGGGCCGCCATTTTTATCTTCAACAAGCGGGTCGGTAGTGTAAATCCCGGCAGGGTTAGCAGTGCTGAAAGTATAATCAAATCCGCCGCCAACAATCCCAAGGAATAAATGGTCACCAAGCTTGGTTTCAGCTTCAAGGTTTAGTTTAAAACGGTGCTGGCCTAATTTATCCTCGTCGGCCTGGCGGGTACCATTGCCTGTTCCATAAAAATTAAACGGGAAATTGAGATAACTTATGGCCCCGTACAAATGAAATTTATTCCCCGGGAACCAGTAAGTGCTGTTTAAGGTAAGATTAGTTTGGCTTTTTGTTGTTATTGAAGCATAGCCAAATATATTTGAAACGTGTGTTTTGTTTTTGCCGATAGTATCGGTATAGAATGAATAAAGGGCTGTTCCGCCCGCTTCCAACCCGGTTTCGGGTGCTGAACTGAGAACAGGTACAATAACAAAACTGCTATGCTTGCTGCTGTCTTTATTAAAATACATTTTTTTTACAAATCGCTTAATTGCCTGTGTTTGAGCAAAAACGAGCTGCCCGCTAATAAAGAAGATAAGGAGGATTAAAAGTCTTTTCATAGCATAGTGATAATGCTAAGATAAAGACTTTAGAAGTTTAAAAATGATATTGTCCCTTAATTCGTCAAAATATATACTTTTGCAGCAAATTTATTGATCAAAAGAAATGAGCACTACAAAAGGCCCTATATCGCAGTTTATCGAAAAAAATTACCTGCACTTTAATGCGGCAGCATTAGTTGACGCCGCAAAAGGCTATGAAACCCACCTTGCCGAAGGCGGAAAGATGATGGTTACCCTTGCCGGCGCGATGAGTACCGCCGAATTGGGGATTTCCCTGGCAGAAATGATCCGCCAGGATAAAATTGCCATTATATCATGCACCGGGGCCAATCTCGAAGAAGATATTATGAACCTTGTAGCGCATTCACATTATAAACGCGTACCTCACTACCGCGACCTGAGTCCGCAGGATGAATGGGACCTGCTCGAAAACCATTATAACCGGGTAACAGATACCTGCATCCCAGAGGAAGAAGCTTTCAGGCGCCTGCAAAAACATATTTATAAAATATGGAAAGATGCCGATACAAACGGAGACCGCTTTTTCCCGCATGAGTTTATGTATAAGATACTGTTAAGCGGTGAATTGGAACAGTACTATGAAATTGACCCAAAAAACTCGTGGATGCTGGCTGCTGCCGAAAAAAATCTGCCGATAGTTGTACCCGGATGGGAAGACTCTACCATGGGTAACATCTTTGCTTCCTACGTGATAAAAGGGGAAATTAAACCTACTACCATGAAAAGTGGTATTGAATATATGGCCTGGCTTGCCGACTGGTATATTAAAAACTCGGATGGCAAAGGGATCGGCTTTTTCCAGATCGGCGGCGGTATAGCCGGTGATTTCCCAATATGTGTAGTACCAATGCTTTACCAGGATATGGAAATGCCCGAAATACCTTTCTGGAGCTATTTTTGCCAGATCTCCGATTCAACAACTTCTTACGGCTCTTACTCCGGCGCTGTGCCCAATGAAAAAATTACCTGGGGCAAGCTGGACATCCATACGCCAAAATTCATTGTAGAATCTGACGCCACCATTGTTGCGCCGCTGATTTTCGCCTGGATATTGGGGCAGTAATTTTCGGGTTCAGACAAAAAAAGCGATGAGCCCTAAAACCCATCGCTTAAATATTATATTCTTCTCTAAATCCGAAATCGAAAATCCGAATTCCGAAATTAAATCAAAAGCCTTACTGGTTCTTCCAGTAATGATTTCAGTGTTTGCAGGAAGGCGGCGCCTGTTGCACCGTCAACCACGCGGTGGTCGCAACTGAGGGTTACCTTCATAACATTGCCGGGTACAACGGCGCCGTTTTTAACAACGGGCACCTGCTGTATGCCGCTAACGGCAAGGATACAGGCATCGGGCGTGTTAATGATGGCGGTAAACTCATCAACGCCAAACATACCAAGGTTTGATATGGTGAAAGTTGAACCTTCCCAATCGGATGGCTGTAGTTTTTTGGCTTTTGCTTTTTGTGCGAAATCCTTTACTTCGGCAGAGATACGGCTTAATGATTTGCCATCTGCAAAACGCACTACCGGAACTAATAAACCTTCGTCAACCGCAACGGCAACACCGATGTGCACATGTTCGTTTGTGCGGATCTTATCGCCGAGGAAAGATGAGTTTATTGCCGGGTGTTGTTTTAAGGCAACGGCACAGGCTTTTAATACAAAGTCGTTAAATGATATTTTAACCGGGGCCACTTCGTTGATGCGGGTACGGGCTGCTACAGCCTGGTCCATATCAATGCTCATGGTAACATAAAAATGCGGCGCGGTGAACAAGCTTTCGGATAAACGCCTGCTGATGGCTTTGCGCATCTGGCTTACCGGTCTTTCCGTGAATTTCTCTTCTCCTGTGTAAGTTGCGATAACCGGCGCTGCAGTTTTAGGTGCAGTGGCAGTGGCAGGTGCAGCTTCTTTACTGCTACTGCTACTTTCTGCTGCTACTGCAACAGGCGCTTTGGCAACAGGTACATATTCCTCCACATCTTTCTTAATAATGCGGCCTCCTTCGGCAGAGCCTTTTACATCATTAAGGTTGATGCCTTTTTCTTTTGCTATTTTGCGTGCCAGCGGCGATGCCTTTATGCGGCTGTCGTCTTCGGTTGAAGTAGTAGTTGCAGTGGCAGTGGCAGTGGCAGTGTCTTCTTCCTCAGTGCTACTGCTACTCTCAACTGCTACTACTGCGTCAGCGCTTTCATCAAGCAAAGGTGTAATATCAGTGCCTGCTTTACCAATAATGGCAATAATGGCATTCACTTTGGCTGCTTCGCCTTCTTTGGGGCCTATGTATAGTAAAACACCGGCTTCGTAACCCACCAGTTCCATGGTAGCCTTATCGGTTTCCACATCAGCCAGCGAATCGTCTGATTTTACCGTGTCGCCAACTTTAAAGTTCCATTTATTTATCACGCCTTCAACCATGGTATCGCTCAGGGCCGGCATGCGGATCACAACGGCAGGGATGCTTGCTTTATCAACCTTCGGTTTGGCTTCAACAGCCTCCGCCGGTTTTTTGTCCTCAGTAACTTTGGCGGGTTTTGCTTTGGGTGCAGCTTCTTCAGTGCTGCTGCTGCTTTCCGCTGCTGCTGCTTTAGGCGCTACAGCGCTGTTTGCTGCAAGGGCCGCCTGGTAATCCTCGCCCGGGGTGCCTATAACGGCAATCAGGGCGTCAACCGGAACGGCTTTGCCTTCTTCAACACCGATATAAAGCAGGGTGCCATCCGAGTACGATTCAAAATCCATGGTGGCTTTATCCGTTTCAATCTCGGCCAGTACATCCCCCGATTTTACTTTATCACCAACTTTTTTATGCCATTTCGCCAATACCCCTTCGGTCATGGTATCGCTCATTTTGGGCATTTTAATTACTTCGGCCATATACTAATGATCAAATTTAATTTCTAATTTCAGTTTAAATATAATGATTACTCCCTAATGAAAGGATAATCTTTCTCTACATACACATCAGTATATAATTCCGATGCTTCGGGCCATGGCGACTCTTCCGCAAATTTAACCGATGCATCAACTTCGGCTTTTACTTTGGCGTCAATCTCTTCAAACCATTTCGCATCGGCATAGCCTTCCGATTCAATAATATATTTGGTCAGCTCTATCGGATCTTTCGCCTTGTAGGCTTCCAGTTCGTCTTTGGTGCGGTATTTTGCAGGGTCCGACATCGAGTGCCCTTTGTAGCGGTAGGTGCGCATCTCAAGGAAGGTTGGCCCTTCGCCGTTGCGTGCACGCTGAACGGCTTCGTCCATAGCTTTATGCACAGCCGCAGGGTCCATGCCGTCAACAGCCGACGAAGGGATTCCGTAAGCCAGGCCAAGTTTATAAATATCGATATCAGCTGTAGTACGGGCAAGCGAAGTGCCCATGGCGTAGCCATTGTTTTCGCAAATAAATATTACGGGCAATTTCCATAATGCAGCCATGTTAAAGGTTTCGGTAAGTGCACCCTGGCGTACTGCGCCGTCGCCCATATAGGCAAGGTTTACAAACTGTGTGCCTTTGTACTTTTCGGCGAAAGCCACACCGGCGCCCAGTGGTACCTGTCCGCCAACAATGCCATGTCCGCCGTAAAAGTGGTGCTCTTTGCTGAACATGTGCATAGAGCCGCCCTTACCCTTGGAGCAGCCTGTAGCTTTTCCGTAAAGTTCGGCCATAATAGCGTTTGAAGTAACGCCTTTTGCAATAGCATGGGCATGGTCGCGATAAGCGGTGATCATACTGTCTTCCGGCTTAATTACCGACATAGCCCCGGCTAATACAGCCTCCTGGCCTATGTATAAGTGGCAAAAGCCCCTTATTTTTTGCTGTCCGTATAATTGTCCTGCTTTTTCTTCAAACTTCCGCATTAAAAGCATCGACTCGTACCACATCAGGTAGGTGTCTTTAGTTATTTCGATTGAACTCATGTATTATATTAAACGATCAATTTTCCGAGTAAAGCGCAAATCTAATTATATCCTTGAAAATATCGAAACTGCAATGAATTTGTTGGAAAGATTTATGTTTTTATTACGATTTCTCTGCTTAATTGCATTTATTTTATAGTAAGATGACTAAGTCCGCCAAAATCCTGTCCCATTTTTTGCTCAAAGAGGGGATTTCAGCGCGGATATTTCAGCCGCATTTTGCCCGTTTTCCGCCTCATCGCAGCTTATCTCCACTGAACGTCAAAGCCAAGATCCGGGATTATCAACAAAGTCAAACAAATGTTGAAAAAAAATCGTCATTTGGTTGCAATTTTAAAAAAATTGGATAGTTTTGTATCCAACGTTAGACAAAGTGTCCAATTTAATAAACGAGTTGTTGATCAAAAACAACAAACTATTGATTAAATGAAGAAATTTACTATCGCTATTGCATTATTTTTCAGTGTTTTAGCCGTACAAGCTCAGACAAAAACCAGTCCAATTCAATCGGATGTGAAGCCTGCTGATGAGCAGGAAAGCCTGGCAAAAGATTATTTATCCCAAATAATGGGTGTTGCTTTGTCGGCAACGTCAAATATGAAACTTTTTCATTTTGTTTACGACTGGATTGGCACACCGTACCGTTTTGGCGGAAGCTCGAAAAAAGGGATCGATTGTTCGGCGTTTACAAAAGAATTATACAGCCAGGTATTTAATATGGATATTGAGCGCAATTCACGCGATATATTCAGCATGGTAAGCCCCGTTAAAAGGGATGATCTTAAAGAGGGGGATCTGGTTTTCTTCAAAATACACAGCCGCCGGATCTCACATGTGGGGATCTATTTAGGTAATAACAGGTTTGCCCATGCATCCTCCAGGGGCGTTGCCATCAACAGTCTTGATGATGCTTATTATAAACGGTATTTTTACAGGGGCGGAAGGATGCTCGAATCACTAAAAGCCGAGCTGGAAAAAGAAGATAACAGTAAGAATTAGTGAGTGGTGAGTAGTGTGCAGTTCTCAAAAAATTAATTAACAAGATTTATACTTTGTATGTCAAAAAAAATCCTTTCATTTATGAGAGGATTTTTTTTTGAATGACCTTACGCTTTTCACTTTTTGCATTCATTGCCGTTTTGTTGTTTTCTGCCTGTCAGGAAGCCTCGTCGCCCCGCGAACCAAAATCTAATAGGAAGATCATAAAATCTGCCGCTGCCACTGCTACTCCCACAAAAACCCTTCCCGACTCCCTTTGTATAGCTGCCGTTGGCGATATTATGCTGGGCACCTCATATCCCAACAGTAATACCTTACCGCCCGACAGTGCAAAAAACAGCTTCAAAAATGTTTTGGATGAACTGCGCGATGCTGATGTAACCTTTGGGAACCTGGAAGGGACCTTACTGAATACAGGGGCGCCGGCTTATTTTAAACTTCACCAGTTGAGGAAGGCCTATTTATTCAGGATGCCTGTGCGCGATGGAAAGGTTTTAAAGGATGCCGGTTTTAATTTGCTCAGCCTTGCCAATAATCACATCAGTGATTTTGATGACAAGGGGCGCCTCAGTACCATGAAGACGCTTGATAGCCTGGGTATTCAATACGGTGGCTTGTACAGTAAACCTTCGGCAGTTTTTAAAATAAAGGGCGTCACATTTGGCTTCTGCGCTTTTGCGCCGAACGCCAAAACGCTTTCGCTGCTTAACCTTCGGATGGCAGCAGGTATCATACAAAAATTAAAACAGCAATGTGACATTGTGATCGTATCTTTTCATGGCGGCGGCGAAGGCGCGGCTTATGAACATGTGCCCTGCACCTTTGAAAAGTTTATTACCGAAAACCGGGGCGATGTGCATGCGTTTGCCCACAGCGCTATTGACGCCGGGGCAGATATAGTGCTTGGAAACGGCCCCCACGTATGCCGGGCCATGGAGTTATACAAAAACCGGCTGATAGCCTACAGCCTTGGTAATTTCTGCACCTACCGCTGCGTAAGCGTTGACGGGGTTTGCGGCATGGCGCCCCTGCTAAAAGTATATGTAAATAAAAAAGGCGGATTTTTAAGCGGACGTATTATTTCCAACAAGCAAACACACGACAAAGGATTGCAACCGGATAGTCTAAACCGTGTAGCACGCCGTATGAAAATGTTAACGACAACTGATTTTGAGCAGCCAGGCTTAAACATTACTGACGACGGGCGAATATGGCGGAACTCTCACTAAACGGCAGGACCATTATTCAAACCTTTAAAAATCGGCGAATTAATATCGAATAATGAACCTGCCTGCCGGCAGGCAGGTGTCGAATGTCCAATTTCGAACTTTGACTTCATTATTCAATATTCATTATTCAACATTAAATAATTTATTTGTTGACAGTGGCTTACGCAGCATCATTGGTTGTTCGCACCAGGCTGATGCCGGTAAAGAAAAACATAACTGCAATTACGCCTACCACTATAAGCGTGGTTACACCGCTGCTGTGGTTAATTATCCCGATGCCGCCATAAATTAATCCTGTAATTCCTAATACGGTAAGTATTGCCCCGAATGTGCGTTTTAAATTCATATTGCTGATGCTTATTTTTTTTAAGCATTTTATTACAAAACAAATAACACACCAATAATTAGTATTACATTTATGGCATTAAAAACTATCGGTCATGACCCCTGAAATAACCTTATTTATTATTGTCTTCATTTTACTGGTGATAATTTTTTCATCATTTGTGTCTGTAAAACAGGGCACTATTGTTGTAATTACCATTTTTGGCAAATACCGCAGGATATTAACTCCCGGACTAAACTTCAAGTTACCTTTCATTGAAAGTATCTATTCAAAAATATCTATCCAGAACCGCTCTGTTGAGCTGGAGTTCCAGGCGGTGACTTTCGACCAGGCTAATGTTTATTTTAAAGCCATGCTGCTGTATTCGGTACTCGACCAGCAGGAAGAAACCATCAAAAACGTAGCCTTTAAATTTGTTGACGACCGTAACCTGATGCAGGCGCTCATTCGCACCGTTGAAGGTTCTATCCGTGCATTTGTGGCTACCAAAAGGCAGTCGGAAGTATTGATATTAAGGCGGGATATTGTGGAACACGTAAAAGAACAGCTCGACGTAGTGCTTGAAGGCTGGGGCTACCATTTACAGGACCTCCAGTTAAACGATATTACATTTGATGATGTCATCATGAAATCAATGAGCCAGGTAGTGGCGTCAAATAACCTGAAAGCCGCCGCCGAAAACGAAGGCCAGGCCTTATTGATCACCAAAACAAAAGCCGCCGAGGCCGAGGGTAATGCCATTAAAATATCAGCCGAGGCCGAGCGCCAGGCTTCGCAATTGCGCGGGCAGGGTGTCGCTTTATTCCGCGAGGAGGTGGCCAAGGGTATGTCGGTAGCCGCAAAGGAAATGCAGGAAGCCAATATGGATACTTCGGTGATTTTATTTACGATGTGGACAGAATCTATCAAACACTTTGCTGAAAACTCACAGGGTAACGTTATTTTCCTTGACGGATCTACTGATGCCATGCAAAAAACAATGAAAGAACTGATGGCATTAAACCAAGTGCATGCCGAGAGAGTCAAAAAGTAGAATTTTTTACTTAACCAGATAATGAGATCCTGTTTTACGTGGTTGAATTGTGCAGTTGTTTTATGCCTTTTTTTTAGCGTTGCTGATGCCCAGCCCTACCGGAAGCTAACAATTGATGATTACCGTGGCGTACCTTATGCCGAAAACGGTGCAAGTATTGCATATACCAATTGTTCCATCGAATATAGCTTCGCTATAGCTAAAAGGGAGAAGAATTATTATATTTTGAATTTTACAATCCGGCTTTTGGTGGATAATCATAAGTCGTGGATGGATAAAAACAGGGTCGGCTCGGTTAACATGCTGGCCGAAGTGCTGAAGCATGAGCAGGGCCATTACAACTTAGCCTACCTGGAGCAACAGGAATTATTGAGAACAGTCAGCAGAACCGTTTTTTATGGCGATTACCAAAATGTCGCCAATAATATTTTCGACCGTATAAATACCAAATACCAGAAGCTGAACCTTGCTTACGACGAGGAAACCGAGCACATGACAAATATAGAACAACAGCATACCTGGGACCTGTATTTCAAAAATCAGCTTGGAACTGAATATTTTGCGAACAATTAATATACCTTAGCGCAAAATTGAGGATATGAGCAAAGCCATTGAAATCTTAAAAAATCCGCACGCCCTATTAATAAAACTCACCGGAGAATTAAGTATTGAACAGTTGAACGAGGTGCCGGCCGGTTTTAACAATAATATAATATGGAACATGGGCCATATAGTTGCAGCGCAGCAGGGCTTATGCTACAAACGGGCCGGACTGGATACCCGGATTGATGAAAGTCTTTTTTCTTTATACAAATCCGGCACAAAGCCCGAGGGGTTTGTGGACAGTGAAGGCGTTGAAGAAATCAAAACACTTTTGCTTGATAACTTAGAACAACTGGAAACTGACTATAACAATAAAATATTCACAAGCTACACGGCGTTCACTACCCGGTACGGTGTTGAAATAGGTAGTATCGACGATGCCATAGGCTTTTTACCCTTTCATGATGGGTTGCATTTAGGCTATATACTGGCCTTGAAACGGGTAGTTTTAAAGGGATAGGTTTATTTAGATTGTCAACTCCTTTTAAAGCAATAAATTCATATTCCGTTGGCTTCAGTGGCTGTTGCACAACTAATACAGCAGGGGTAATTTGCTTAATTAAATGATTATGAGGATATTGCGCTATTCAGGGAAGAAAAGAACACCAGGAAAAGCTATACATTTGTTATCAGCTATCTGACCATATTCCGAAGGATAACCTTTACAGGCGATTAGATGAACTACTTGATTTTAACTTTTTATATATAAGGCCACAGCCAGCTATTATGGGGTTACCGGGCCAAAAAGCATTGATCCTATAGTGTTTATGAAGCTGATGCTGGTTGGATATCCGGAAAACGTGGATAGCGACAGGCATATTATCAGAATGGCCAGTATGCGTA
>JBIOHE010000128.1:0-11186 GCA_044448725.1 Sphingobacteriales bacterium
ACAGGATGCTCCTGCGGAGCGATAAGCGCTTGAACGCCCCGACTCCAGCGGAGTCGCGTGTTTATAGATCAGAAAAATGGAAAATTCAGGCTCCAGAAGAGCCTCCTTGGGATTTCAATGTTTTAAAAGCGATTTCCCTGGCCCGGATACTTACCATACCCATCATTATCGTGCTTTTCTTACCTTTACCGCCATGATTGATGTGATATTAAAAAAAGGCAAAGAAAAAGCAGTGTTGCACCGCCATCCCTGGGTGTTTTCCGGGGCAATTGAACCAGTTAAGGGCAAGCCTGCAAACGGCGATATAGTTCGCCTGATGGATGCCAAAGGTGGTTTTATGGCATACGGTTTTTATAATGATCAATCGAGGGTTGCCCTGCGCCTGCTGGAATGGGATGAAGCCGTTGAAGTTAACGAGCGCTGGTTTCGTGAAAAAGTTGGGGTGGCAGTGGCAAGCCGCAAAAACATACTGGCTGACGGCACCACCAATACCTGTCGCCTGATATTCAGCGAATCGGATTACCTGCCGGGTTTAATAGTGGATAAATATGCAGATCACCTGGCCGTACAGGTGCTTACCTCGGGCATTGAAAAAGTGTTGCCTGTTATTATTGATGAATTACAGCTTTTATTAAAGCCCGAAAGTATTTTTGATAAAAGCGATGCTTCGTCGCGCGGGCACGAAGGGCTTGAAACGCAAAATATCGTTTTGGCCGGAAACCATCCGCCTGACCGTGTGGAAGTAAAGGAAAACGGCATTGTTTATAATATCAATATCGCCGAAGGGCAAAAATCAGGCTTTTATTGTGATCAGCGCGATAACCGCAAAATTGTAGCCTCCTACGCCAAAGGCAAAAAAGTGTTGGATTGCTTTTCGTACACAGGCGGATTTACCTTAAACAGTTTACAAAACGGCGCGGCATCAGTTACCGCCGTGGATAGTTCGGTTTTGGCAATTGATACTTTGAAGGAAAATATCCTCCTCAATAAACTTGATACCGCTAAAGTAACAACCATAGCCTCCGATGTGAACAAGCAACTGCGAAAATTCAGAGAAGAAGGCGAGTTATTTGATATCGTCGTCCTTGATCCGCCAAAATACGCGCCTTCACGTTCGGCACTGGATAAGGCTTCGCGTGCTTATAAAGATTTAAACCGTCATGGTATGATATTGCTCAACAGCGGTGGCCTACTGGCAACTTATTCCTGCTCCGGCGCTATGAATATGGAAACCTTTAAGCAGGTGATAGCCTGGGCAGCACTGGATGCAGGCAAACAGGTGCAATTTATCCACCAGTTTTGCCAGCCGGAGGATCACCCGGTAAGGGCTTCGTTCCCGGAAGGCGAGTATTTGAAAGGATTGCTTTGCAGGGTGTTTTAGATTAAAATCTGCATTGGATAATTTTCTATAAAACAATAAAAAAACATGTCATTGCGAGGCACGAAGCAATCGCGAACTTTGCTTGTAGGTTAGGAACAGTTCGCGATTGCCACGCTTTGCTCGCAATGACATGGCGGGATTAATATGTCATAGTAACGATTAAACATTTAAAAAATAACCATTTGTCCAATTTTTAACAATTCAATCGTCATCCGC
This sequence comes from Sphingobacteriales bacterium, assembly GCA_044448725.1. GTDB lineage: Bacteria > Bacteroidota > Bacteroidia > Sphingobacteriales > Sphingobacteriaceae > Mucilaginibacter. The sequence continues at coordinate 1,598 of JBIOHE010000128.1, forward strand.
CAAAACAATTAATCATTAAAAGAGATGAAAGAATTTGTAATGCTTTTCAGAAATGCGCCAACCGGCGATGCCAGGCCTTCGCCGGAAGTAATGCAGGAGTTTGCAAAAAAATGGGATACCTGGCTTGGCAAAATCTCCGGACAGGGAAAATTTATCAGCGGCAGTCGCCTAAGTTTTGAGGGCCGGATTTTAAAACCGGGCAACATAGTTACCGATGGCCCTTATGCCGAAGTTAAAGAAATATTAGGCGGCCTGATCACTGTAAAAGCCGAATCGCTTGATGATGCTTTTGAAATGGCCCATGGCTGCCCTATCCTGCTGCTCGGCGGCTATGTTGAAGTAAGGCCCGTTGTTAACTAAGAGATGTAAGATATGAGATTTGAGACGTGAGACAAAATCATCTCAAATCTCATATCTCAAATCTGATATCTCACATTTGTTGTCCAATTTTAAAAAGACCGGTCGTCATTGGGGTATAAACAATTAAATTAAAAAAATCATGAAAGAGTTTTTATTGCTTTTCAGAAGCGCTGCATCAGACAGGCCAGCGCCAACGCCCGAAGAATTACAAAACATTTCCAAACCATGGCAGGATTGGATGGGAAGTATTGCCGCCCAAAACAAACTGGCAAACCGTGGTAACAGGCTCGACTTTGGCGGCGCCACCGTTATGCCCGGCAACGTAGTAACCGATGGCCCTTATGCCGAAATTAAAGAAATACTGGCCGGTTATATTGTTGTTAATACCGCCTCAATGGAAGAAGCCGTTGAACTGGCCAAAGGTTGCCCGATATTAGCTATGGGAGGCAATGTTGAGGTAAGGGGTATTATTGAGATGAACATGTAGGTGAAGTTCTAAGTCTGAAGTCGTAAGAAAAAAACAAAAAACCATGTCATTGCGAGGCACGAAGCAACCGCGGACTTTTCATCACAACGATGCATGATTAGTTTGCAAAGTTCGCGGTTGCTTCGTTCGTTCCCTGCCGGCAGGCAGGCTCACTCGCAATGACATAGTTTTTTTATCACGTAACTAAGCCGCTTTTATACCTAAATTTGTTACTCATGCAAAAAGGCAACGAGCTCATCCCACATTTATTCAGAACGGAATACAGTAAAATTACTGCGGTACTGGCTAAACTGTTCGGGTTTGAACATATTGAAATTGCCGAAGATATTGCCGGCGATACCTTTTTGCTGGCTGCCGAAACCTGGGGAATGAAGGGTGTGCCCGAAAACCCGGTCGCGTGGCTTTATACTGTTGCAAAAAACAGGGCCAAGGATTATTTAAAACACCATAAAATTTTTACTGAGAAGGTTACCACCGGGTTACAGCAAACCAACACCGAATTACACGAAATAGTAATCGACTTATCCGAAAAAAACATTGTCGATAGTCAGCTGCAGATGATGTTTGCCATTTGTCACCCCTCTATTCCGGTTGAAGCACAGATCGGTTTATCGTTGCGCATTCTTTGCGGTTTTGGTATTGAAGAAATTGCCGATGCTTTTTTGAGCAATAAAGAAACCATCAATAAGCGATTATTCAGGGCAAAGGAGAAATTGAGAAGTGAAAAGGTTAAAATAGAATTTCCGGCCCCGGCAGAGATCAATAAACGGCTCGAAACTGTATTAACAACGCTTTACCTGCTGTTTAATGAGGGGTATTATTCGTTATCGCAAAACACCACTTTGCGAAAAGACCTTTGCCTGGAAGCCGTGCGGTTAAATTACTTATTGGTTGAAAACAAAAGCACCAGCAAACCGGCTGTTAATGCACTTTTATCGTTAATGTGCTTTCACGCATCCCGTTTTGAAGCCCGGCAAAATGCAAAAGGCGAAATTGTTTTGTATGAAGATCAGGATACCGGCCTTTGGGATGATGAGCTTATCACACAGGGAGAGTTTTATCTGAATAAAGCAGCGGAAGGTAATACTGTGTCAAAATACCACCTGGAAGCGGCGATTGCTTACTGGCATACAAAAAAAACCGATACAACCGAAAAGTGGGACAATATTTTGCAGTTATACAACAGGCTGCTTCAAATTGAGTACTCGCCAATTGCTGCCTTAAACCGAACTTATGCCCTCGCAAAAGCTGATGGAAAGCTAACCGCAATAACAGAGGCTGAGAAATTGAAATTAACCACCAACCATTTGTATTTTTCGCTGCTTGGCTTTTTGTACACCGGTGTAGATAATGAAAAAGCCATTTCACATTTAAAAACCGCATTAAAACTGGCCAAATCAAAAGCCGATAAGGAGATGATAACGAAGAACATCAATAAAATAGCTTTAAGCTCCGGTTGACGGTCTGCACTAAGCGGTTAATATATTTATTACTTTAAAAAAATGTTAAAAATCAACTTGTTAACAATTGTTTAACACGTTTTGCAAATTCAGGTTAAATGCTTCGGGTACATTTGCAATAATTAAACCAAATGGCGCCAGGTAAAACTTTCAGGGCATTTATTTTAAACCCGATTCCGGGCTTTGTAATAAATAACAGACCCTTCAGGTTTATAAAAGGGCTGTTTTCAAAAAAAAATCTAACCGGAATTGTTGCCGAAATTTATAACCCCGATCAGACTGACGAACTAAAGGCTTTTTCCGCGGCGTTCGGCATTTTTATGGGAATTATCCCCATCTGGGGCTTCCAGACTATAGCAGCCATTTTCCTCGCGGTGGCATTAAAACTGAATAAAACACTGGTGGGCGTATTTTTGCTTGTCAGCGTTCCGCCAATAATGCCTTTAATTATTTTTTTAAGTTACAGATTTGGCAGGTATTGGATGGGAAACAAAGTTGAATATGAAAGCGTAAGCAGGCATCTTCAACAATATATTTATGGCAGCCTTAGTCTTGCAATAGTGGCTGCCATAACAACCGGACTACTCGCCTTTGTATTGCTCAAATTAATCAGGGCAATAAAACAATATAAGCTTACCACTACATAAAAAGCCATATTAAACAAAACAAATACAGCAAAAAAGCTGTTTTGATTTTGATTGCGGGTTTATGTAATGTTACGTTATAGCCGCCCGCTCCGTATTGTTTATATGCGCTGTTATTTTCTTCTGAGAATTTACAGTAGAGTTTAAACCAACTCCAAAAAACATGAAAAGTGAATCAAATCTTATTTTAATCCTTATTATAACCTGTGCCGGGATTGTTTTATCCTGCAAAACGGGGCAGGATGCGTCAAACCAGTCATCAGTGCAAATTACTGCACAGGATAGTGGAAAAGTTGTTACGCTTGGCTTAAGGCAATCCTTAAAAATAACCCTTGCAAACCCCGGCGATGGCGGCTATACCTTTGATACGCTGCAGTACAATTCCGCATTACTAAGTTTAGCCAGTCATGTTCATACACCACCAACAACCAATGCCATGGGAAATTTTGGTACCGATACCTGGGTGTTCAGCGCATTGAAGACAGGCTCAACAGGCTTAAAAGTGACAGCCACCAGAGGTACCGACAAAAACAGCACGGTAACAATGTTTAATGGTACTATTGCAGTTAACTAATTTTGAGATAAATGCAATCCCGGACGGTAATGCCTTAGGGGCCTGTTAAACCGTTGCCGGGCCTTTTACAGACAAAATTTCTTTACATACAATTAAAGATCTGCCTCTGCCGTTAGTTTAAGCAAAGCTTTTCCATCGGCTATTAAAATACTTTTACCCGATACCTTTACCAGTTTATCTTCAACCAGATCATTCATCACCCTGAATAAAGACTCATAAGCAGCTCCGGTAAAAGAGGCCAGGTCCTGGCGCGACAGGTCCATATTAATATAACCGCCCGGCTTTATCCCGAATTGATTTTGCAGGTTAATCAGCGCCTGCGCTACCCGGCCTTTAACAGGCATGTGGGCCAGGTTCCGCATCCTTTTTTCCGACTCCTGCAGGTCATTAGCCAAAACCCTCATTAAAGCGCGGGTAAAATCACTGTTAACAACTAAGGTTGATTCAAAGAAATCCAAATCGATAAAACAAACTACGCAAGGTGTAATTGCAGTTACAGATACCGGGTAAATGGAATCATCACCCAATCCTAACTGCCCAACCACATCGCCGGCTTTTGCAAACCGCAGGATCAGCTCCTTTTCGCTGCCCCACTGCTTATGTACTTTTACAACACCCTTGTATATAAAGTAGATACCTTTTACCGGGTCACCTTCTTTAAACAATTGGCGGCCTTTTTTTAATTCAAAGTTTTGCCTGTTTGATGCAATAGCCGGCAACCAGTCGCTCAAACAAAACTTGCAAAGAAAACAGCTTTTTAAATCGCAAATATTTTTGGTCATAGATTTTTATAAATCTGTAGTTTGCAATATTACCTAAAGACTTCCAAAGTTTCCTAAATTTTACAAGTCGTTTTGGCAAAACATTATTTACATAATACAATATCGTAGTTATTGAGCACAACAACGATGATTTATATTGCACATGAAATATAAATTGCAATTCTATTACCTTCTGTGAGTCAAAAAAAATTACTTTTGCAGGCAAAATAAGGTATATAAAAAACAAACTGTTACTTATAATAAAGCATGGAACAAAGTTTAAATTCAAATGACGCCTCCGGTTCGCATTCATCAAATCATATCCATAAAGCTAAAAGCGGGCCTAAAAATAATATGATTTTAAAGAAAAGGTTAATGCGCATCTCCTGCTTTTCAATAATCGTTGCAGCGGCCATTTCATTTATAGCCAAATTATTGGTTTGGCTTATTAACCTGGTTACCAATATCGCTTTTTATGGTTCTGTTTCGGCAAGCTTTCACAGCCCGGCTGCCAACCATTTGGGTTTGTGGGTTATCATTGTACCTGCCATCGGGGGAATAATAGTGGGATTGATGGCCTTATACGGCTCAACCGCAATCAGGGGGCACGGCATCCCCGAAGCTATGGAACAAATATTAACCAACCAAAGCCGGATAAAACCGTCCATCACCTTCTTAAAGCCCATTTCATCGGCAATTGCCATAGGTACCGGCGGCCCGTTTGGCGCCGAAGGGCCCATCATTGCCACAGGCGGTGCATTAGGCTCAACCATAGGACAATTGTTTAAGATAAGCTCAAACGAACGTAAAGTTTTATTAGCTGCCGGAGCCACTGCGGGCATGGCTGCTATATTTGGTACACCCATAGCCGCTGTTTTTCTGGCCATTGAGCTATTGCTGTTCGAGTTTTCACCAAAAACTATCCTGCCCGTAGCATTGGCATGTATTACGGGGGCAGCAGGCCACCATTTGTTGTTTGATACCGGTCCTGTTTTTCCTATGCCAAACCTGGCCACGCCATCAAATACAGCCCTGGCTATTTACAGTTTCATCGGTCTTATTACCGGCTTTTTATCCTTAGGACTCACAAAAATTGTTTATGTTGTAGAGGATGCATTTGAAAAATTGCCTGTTCACTGGATGTGGTGGCCGGCGATAGGCGGTTTGGCTGTTGGCCTTACCGGGTATTTTGCACCACATACCCTTGGCGTTGGTTACGATAATATAATTAATATTTTATCGGGTACGCTTACGTTACTGGTTGTGGTACGGTTATGCTTTTTCAAATTCCTGTCCTGGGCTATAGCGCTGGGGAGCGGCACTTCCGGAGGCACACTGGCTCCTTTATTAACTATCGGCGGTGCGGCCGGCGCCATATCAGGCATCGTGATTATGCACCTGTTCCCGCATTCGGGGTTGAATATTCCTATGGCTGCCCTCGTGGGGATGTCGGCCATGTTTGCAGGGGCATCAAGGGCTTATTTAACCAGCATAACCTTTGCACTGGAGGCCACCATGCAATCCCATGCTTTGCTGCCATTGCTGGGCGCATGCACTGCATCATACATCGTTTCGTTTTTTTTGATGGAAAACACCATAATGACAGAAAAAATTGCGCGCCGCGGGGTATCTACACCCGACAGCTTTGAAGCCGACCTGTTAGGCAAGCTAACCGTAGCACAGGTAACCAACCACGACGGAATTGTACTTGATCCAAAGAAAACTTTGAACGAAACAAGGGATTGGTTAAAGGCAAAAAGCACCCCGGCAAATTGCTATGTAGTGGCGGATGAAAATGGAACATTTTTGGGTACCGTAAATAGTTCGGATATTTTCAGGGGCAGCGTTGATCCTAAGTCGCTTTTGGGTGATATTACCGGAGGCGCACACGTTTTTGTACAGGGTAATGATACCTTGCGGACAGCCGTTGAGTTGCTTACAAAACATAACGCCGAAGCACTCGCGGTTCTGGATGCTGTTAACCACAAAGTCGCAGGTGTTTTGTCCTGTCGTGATATCGTTTCGGCCTATAGCGGACAGAGGCAGGAGAACGAATACGCCCATATCCATATATCTTTAAAAAGACAACATTTAAAAATGCTGATCAGGAGGAGAAAGCCGGTCAACAAGGAATGAAGAAACAGCAGATGTTTAAAACTGAATAGGGTAAACTTTTTTGGCGGGTTCAATAATTTTAGCTGTAAACCGCAAAATGTCCCCCGGATAAAATCCGGTGTCCTTTTACTATTGCTATTCTGTGTCTATTCAGGGATACCGCCCGGACCACCGCCGCCATCTCTCCTGAATCCGCGCATACCAGGCTGCTGTGTTGGCGCTTTGCCGGCAAATTTCTGCAGGCGCAGCGTAAATGTTGCAAGGTAGTAACGTGCAAGGCGGTTAACATGCGTTTCAGTAATTGCGCTGGCAGATGTTGATGAGGTAAATCCTGTATTCTGATTAAAAAGGTCAAATGCCGACAGGCGTATAGTTCCCCTGTGATCTTTCATGAACCGGCGTTCAACATAAAGGTTCAAAATATTAGGATTAGTTACCTTTAGGGTTGCAGCGTATCCATAGTTTGTAGCATGTATATAATCGTAGCTAAATGTCCAGTCACCGAAATAGTTTTTTCCGTTCACTCCAATATTCCATGTCCTGATATTTGAAGTTCCGTTGGTAAGAGAATCCTTTACTGAATTATCGGTTCTGTTGATAGCGTAATTAGTTAAAAATTGCGCATCAATTTTATCGGGAATATCAACCCTGAACTGGAACTGTGGGGTGAACTGCAGGTTTTTTGAAATGTTTTTTAACGTTGTTTCATCGTATGTTACCGGGTCAACACTTGTTAAATAACCGACATTGTTGGCATAGGTAACCGTTCCCCTGAAATAAAGGGTGAATTTGCGGTTATCAAACGGTTTAGCATAAGTTAACTGACCCGATGTTGTGTTATAACCATCAGTATTCCTATATTTTGTCAATATGGTATTCTGAAATACGCTGTCGGCAGGGTTGGCGGCGGGTTTGTACTTGTGCGGATAAGTAATGGTATTTGTAGCCGCATAGTTTGAAACAGCCTGGTGTTGAATACTTGCAAAAAAGATATCACCGGTTTGAAAACTAAAATTATTATACCTAATGGAAAAGTTATTGGCAAACTGGGGCTTTAAATCAGGGTTACCCTGTACCGGGTAAAGTGCGTTCGAAAAATCAGTTACCGGTTGTAATTGTGAAAATGACGGCGTGCTGCCCGATGCATTATAATTCACTGAGAAATTACGGCTCCTCGAAAAATTATATATAAAGCGCGCAGTTGGTATAAAATTAAAAGTTGAAACATTAGTACTGGCCCCTGTTGCCGGCGAATAACCGCTTAATACAGCAGGCTGGGCAGCAACCCCCAGTGTATAGTTATATTTCTTTTCGATAAAACGATAATTTATACCAGCCTTATTTGTAGTAAAAGTATAATTGTACTGGTTACTTAAAGCACTGTCGCTTCTGTACGCCATACTTTGCAGATCAAATAAAGTATCCGCTCGTTTATTGTTTGCTGTAACAGCGTAATTTAAAGCATACGTAAATTCGAGATATGATAATTTTCCAATTGGTAAAAGATACGACAAGGAAGTACCATAGCTATTTGTACGGCTAAAGGTATTGATCATCTGATCCCGCAGAACTGTTGACGTTCCGGGAGTATAATTATAAACCGGGTTTTGAAATGAACTACCCGGAGCCGAATTTAAAGTGACATTAATACTTAAATTATGCCTTTTCGGAAACCGGTGATTGTATAAAGCCGTGAAGCCATAAGCAGGCGCACGAGAATTTGCATCAGTATGTACGGTATAATTGGTAGGTACGCCTGAATTTGTCAGACTGTCCCTTTCGTTGTCATTAGTGTTTGAACCCGAATAGGAGAAAGTTGGTGTAACTTTCAAATAATTTATCGTATCCGGTTTATACTCCATATTCCAGGTAAACCTATGGTTAATATTTTCGATTTTATCAATACTGTTTTGAATTTGGTGTCTCGGGTTTACCCGATTTGTATTTCGCTGATCATTAATTGTAGTTGTTGAAACAGTATTGTCAGAAAAACTATAACTACCATAAACTGAAAGGAATTTACCCCATTGGTCGCGAAAGTTGGCGCCTAATGAATGTGCATCGGTGATCCCGTTTTGAGAGGTGATAAGGCTCCCGTTATTTTGCCCGCCCCTTGCAGCATTGCCACGGCCACCACCGCCAAAACCACCACCGCCGCCTGCGCCACCGGCACTGTTAAACGAAAACGTATTAACATTGGTATTATTAATACTTCCCAAAACAGCAATTTGCTGATCCCCGTTAAATTTGAAAGCATTAACCGACCCGATATAGCGGTTTGCATCCGGAATACCCTGGCTTTGCGGTAAGGCATCTTCACCATCGCCTATAGTCCCCTGCCCGAAATAACCATAGTTTTTATCCTTACGGATAGTAATGTTCATTATTTTATCAGGCTCACCGGTTTTCACGCCGGTTAAATTTGCCTGGTCGCCATAGTCATCAATCATCTGTATGTTTTCAACCACATCGGCAGGCAGGTTTTTGGTTGCGCTTTGTACATCGCCACCCATAAAATCTTTACCATTTATCCGCACTTTGGTAACCTGCTTACCCTGGGTAGTTATGTTGCCGTTAACATCAACATCCACTCCCGGCAATTTTTTTATCAGATCTTCAACCGGTGCATTTTCACGAACTTTATAGGCGCTTGCTTTATATTCAACAGTGTCTTCTGTAAGCCGTATCGGTACAACTCCAACTATCGTCACCTGGTTCAGCATGTTTGATTGAATTTTTAATACGATCTTACCCAAATCAGCTGGTGTATTGTCATCCGATAAAACATAATGCCTTTTAAGCGGCTGGTAACCGATTGACGTTAATACAATCGTTATTTTTTTACCTTTAACAGAAGGAAAAACAAACCGGCCTTTAACATCTGCAATTGTAGTGGTACTGTCGTGCTGGTCGGATGTTAATACAATATTGGTTCCGGGAACGGATAACCGTGTTGAATCAATAACCATTCCGTGAACCTCGCGGCCACTTTGAGCGTGCGCAGAAGCAATGGTCAAAAAAATAATTGTTAAAGCAAATAATAAGCGTTTCATATTGTGATTTCTATGCCGTCAACTTTAATAATATCTATATGACATAGAATTATCCGCAAATGTCAAATTTAAATGTGTTTAAATAATCAATAATAGTATCATTGTTACATATATACATTATTGTTACATATAAAC